>WQYT01000005.1 GCA_009781115.1 Coriobacteriia bacterium | reverse complement strand
GTTGATCTTTCCGCTGCACGGAAGCTTCGAACAAGATTACTATCTGAGATACGCTCGCTCGAAACAATGCCAGAGAAATTTCCATTCATCAACGAGGACTTCCTGCCGTTTAATAAGTACCATGAACTCTTCGTTGAAAACTGGTTTTTGATTCTCTATCAGATCAAGGACAATATAGTTTTCGTTGATTACATTCTGGATTGCCGACAGGATTATCATTGGCTACTTGACCCACAATAGGAATTTCCATCAATGGGGTATCTGTTTCCGGTTTTCGGAAGGTGATGCGTATGGGGATTTTGTCCACTCTCCTCAAAATTTTATCGTACTGATGTCCGTATTTTCTGGTATACTGAAGTAGCGACATTTCCATCAGGTCTCGCCGTATAGCGGTCTGCTTTGCCACTTGTTGGCGGAGAGTGTCCTTTGCAATCCACACCATGAATCCAGGGAGGCCGCTATGAGCGCAGAGAACAGCATCAAACTATTTCAGAACCAGCAAATTCGCACCCTTTGGGATGAGAAACATGAGGAGTGGTACTTCTCTATCGTTGATGTGGTGGCAGTGCTCACAGATCAACCAAACTATAAGGCTGCACAAAATTATTGGAAAGTGTTGAAAAATCGACTCAAAAAAGAGGGGAGTGAGTTGGTTACAGAATGTAACCAACTGAAAATGACTGCGGCAGATGGAAAGCAATACAACACATCCGTTGCCACTACCAAGCAGCTCCTGCGTCTCATCCAGTCTATTCCCAGCAAAAAGGCTGAACCATTCAAGCTCTGGTTAGCGAAAGTTGGTAGTGAACGTCTTGATGAGATCCAGGACCCTGAGCTAACCATCAATCGCGCAATGCGCGAATACCAGGCACTGGGTTATAGCGAATCGTGGATCAACGCTCGCTTGCAGTCCATCCAATTTCGCAAAGAGCTTACTGATGAATGGAAACGCTCTGGTGTTGAAGACGAACTGGAATATGCGGTCCTCACCAACTTAATGACTAAAGAGTGGAGCGGGAAAAGCGTTCAAGAGTACAAGAGTTTCAAGGGTCTGAAGAAGGAGAGCCTTCGCGACAACATGACCAGTCTTGAGCTGGCGCTCAACATTCTGGCGGAGGTCTCTGCTACAGCAATAAGCAGAATTGAAGATCCGCAAGGTCTTGACGAGAGCGCGGAGTCTGCGCGAAGCGGTGCGCACATTGCTGGCACAGCTCGAAAGGAGTTCGAAGATCGCACGGGCACTTCAGCAATAAGCGAACTAAGTGCCAGGGATTTGCCCGGTCGATTGGATGTCGGAAACTCTGCGCTATTGTTAGATTCGGAAGTACAGTAGCGACGCGATTCTCATTTACGTGGCTGAGGACTAAACTGATCAAGCTGTTTGGCGTGCTGGAGGTGGATGCCGATGTGGCCGACGCCCAGGATAACAGACGCTCCGATCAGCCAGGCCAGCTTGCCGTAGATGCCCAGAAAGAAGAACGCCAGTACCGGCAGGCTGGCGCCCGGTACGGGGAAGCCGAACAGCGGTCGGTAAAAGTCTTCCAGCGTGTGGCCGCCGCGGAAGTAGCGGATCCAGAAGCCTTCGTAGATGAGCATAAGCAGGATCGAGAGCACGAGCCACACCGACCAGTGGCTGAATCCGTGTGGATTAGTGTTGGCAAATATCAGGATCGCAGCCGTGCTGAAGACCTGACCGATCCGCTCAAAGGTGATCAGTACAGGACTCTCGTCACGAGCGTCATAGCCAGCTGGCTTGTGGCGCGCCCAGATGATGTTGGGAATCCACAGCGCAAGCAGGTAGAGCGTGCCGATCCAGGAAAACCCGAAGTGTCCAAGCCAGGGCACCGTTATTCAGCTTTCAATTTTCTGCTGACCTTGCCACTCAGATGCTCGATCTCAAGCTTAAAGCATAAGCAACCACCCCAGCTTTTATCGATCTCAGCAGCAAGTTTTTCGTCATAGTCCTCGCCGATGCCCGCGCGGCAGTATTTGTCTGCCAGCGCAATTAAAGCCTGGCGTTTCTCGCCGTCATGAGTGACTACCAACACGCGACCCCAGGCAATCACGCTGCGGTAATGAGTGGTAAACTCCTCCGGGGCGACTTCGTCAGTGGCAACCACGCAAAACGACGCCTTGTCACATGCGGCAATCGCGTCAAGTTTGTGGCCCCGTGTGGCGCTGTGAAAGTAGAGTGTGTCGTCTACGCGTACGTAAGAGAGCGGCACAGCATAGGGGTAGCCTTCGTCGCCCAGCACTGCCAGTACACCGTGTGTCGCATGATCGAGAATTCGCTCGCATTCCTCCGGCGACATTGCCATATCTTGGCGCGCCTTCCGTATCTCTCTGAATGCCATCAATCGATCCTTTCCGCTTAAGTATGCGCACGCTTGCAAATACCGTAAACTTGCCCAGGATTTGTAGCGCCCTACTACTCTCATACCTGGTTCGTTTTATGATCGAAATATTATCTCATAT
Organism: Coriobacteriia bacterium; assembly: GCA_009781115.1. Lineage (GTDB taxonomy): Bacteria > Actinomycetota > Coriobacteriia > WRKU01 > WQUG01 > WQUG01. The sequence continues at coordinate 37,906 of WQYT01000005.1, read as the reverse complement.
AGCTCTGTGCGATAATCTATCTAGAGTTTTGGGCTTTTATGGTAGAGCGAGGCAATGTTGAGTAGTGATCGCATAACGGAGAAATCATCTGCGCGTCCCCAGTGGCCGACCAAGGCCATAGTTACCGCAGGAATGCCCTACGGCAACAAGGGGCTGCACTTTGGCCATGTTGGCGGCGTGTTTCTGCCGGCAGACGTATTCGCGCGCTTTTTGCGTGACCGCATCGGGGAGGAAAACGTGCTCTTTGTCAGCGGCACTGACTGCTATGGCTCTCCGATCGCAGAAGACTACCGCAAGCGAGCCGATGTTGACCCGGCAATCGGCGCCATTGAGGACTTTGTCGAGAGCAATCATCGCAGGCAGTTTGAGGCGCTTAAAGAATATGGGATCTCGCTTGATATCTATGAGGGCTCGGGCATTGGGGCATCGGGCAAGGTGCACCGCGAGGTCACCGATCAGGTCATGCAGCGTCTTTATGACAATGGCTACCTGCACAAGCTCTCCTCGTTGCAGTTCTATGATGACGAAGCCCATACCTTTCTCAATGGTCGGCAAGTTGTGGGGCACTGCCCCGTGCAGGGCTGCAAATCTGAGAAGGGCTATGCGGATGAGTGTGACCTTGGCCACCAGTACATGCCCAAAGATCTGCTTAACCCCGTAAGTACCGTGAGCGGCAAGCGGCCGGTGATGCGCGAGGTGTCGAACTGGTATTTCGACCTGCCTGCCTTCAGGGAGCTTTTGCAGAGTTACGTCGATAGCCGCGCCGATGATGGCGTCACGCGCCCCGTCGTGCTGAAAACGATAGAGGAGTTTTTAGCGCCCCCCATCACCTACGTAAAAAACGAGTATCTCGACGCTTATGAAGAACTTAAAGCGCAGCTGCAACAGCACACCTTCAGGCCCGCAGAAAAAGGCAAGGCATCCTTTGAGCTTGAGTTTGAAGACCTGGAGAGTCGCGAGCAGGCGCTTTCTGTCCTGACTGAAGCTGGCGTGCGCTTTAGAACGGGGAAGACACTGGTACCCTTCAGGTTAACGGGAAACATTGCCTGGGGTGTGCCTGCGCCTGTTTTGGAGGAGGCCCGCGGGCTGACCATCTGGTGCTGGCCTGAGTCACTCTGGGCGCCTATCAGCTTTACGCGTGCGCGTATTGAACACGGCGCCGGCGCGCGTGGCGTCGAAAGCCTTAACCCGCAGCGCTTGGACTGCGCCGGGGAGGCCTGGGAACAGTACTGGTGTGATCCCCAGGCGCGCGTCTATCAGTTCATCGGACAAGACAACATCTATTTCTATGGCGTCGCACAGACCGCCCTGTGGAGCGCCCTGCCTGCTGCCTCTGCAAACAGGGCTACCGGCGCCACTGATCTCGCAACAATCGATGACGCTGCCTGCGTTCTGCCACTAGACCCCGCCCCCGGCGAGCTCCAGCAGACACAGCTGATAGCCAACTATCATCTGCAGTTTCTCGGCAAGAAGGCCTCGTCGTCGGGGTCTGTCAAGCCTCCGATGGCTACCGACTTGCTCGACTACTATACAGCCGAGCAGCTGCGCGCGCATTTTATTGCCCTGGGCCTGGGGCAAAGAAATGTGAGCTTTCAGCCCAAGCCCCTCAACGCAGACGCGCCCCAGACTCAAGGCGACCCGGTACTCAAAGAGGGCAGCCTGCTCACTAACGTGCTTAACCGTCTGGCGCGTTCGTGCTTCTACGCCGCGGAAAACGATTGCGGCGGACGTATGCCTCTTGCTGAGATTGAGGAAACGATTGTTAACGACACGGCGTCGGTGCTTGAGGAATATGAGGACTTGATGCATCGGCAGGAGTTCCACCGCATCATGCAGCTCGCAGACGTCTCTATCCGTCGCGCCAACAAGTACTGGAACGATGGAAGCCTGGCGACGAAAGAGGACCCCGCAGCACGCCGTAGCGTGATAGCCAACGCTTTCTATCTGCTCAAAGCCGCCTGCCTCATGATGCATCCTATTGCTCCCGCAGGCACGCGCATGGTGTATGAATACCTCGCTCTACCCGTCCAGGAGCGCGAGTTTTATTCGTGGGAACACGCCTATGACGGATTTGAAGGCGTATTAGACGATGAGGATAAGGACTGCGGATTCCACCAAGTGAAGGAGCTGCCGCCGCGCACTGACTTCTTCAAGCGCCATCCCAGCCAGTTTTAAGCTTCCGGCATGGTCTGGAGCAACGTGCGGATGCGGGCCAGCGTCTTCTCTCGCCCGAGCAGTTCCATTGATTCGTTGAGGGGGAGAGATACCGTCGATCCCGCTATGGCCACGCGCAAGGGCTGATAGGCCAGGCGCGGCTTCGCATCAACAACGTCCGGGAGGTCGGCCATAGCAGCCTCGATATGCGCGACATCCCAGATTTCAACAGCCTCCAGCGCCTCCAGAGTAGCACGCAGGGCACGTTGTACCAGCTCGGGGTCTTTATCCAGTACTTTAGCGCGGGCAGTCTCATCGGGTTTAACCACATCCACAAACAGGAATCGGGTTATAGGTGCGATATCGGTCAAGAGCTTGGCACGCTCAGAAACCATGGGCGCTAATGCCTGGTACCAGTCAGGACGCCGGGCGAAGTCATCAGGGGGACACAAGCCCTCCCGTGCCAACCGCTCGACCATCAATTGTGCGAACTGATCAGTTTCCATGGCACGCAAGTACTCGCCGTTCATCCAGGTGAGCTTTGCAAAGTCGAAGTTCGCGGGGCGCTTTGCAACATGCTCCAGGCTGAAGCGCGTTTTCAGGGTGTCGGCGTCGATGAGTGTGGTCTCTCCGTCCAGGCTCCAACCGAGCAGCGCCAGATAGTTCATAAGCGCTTCTGGCAGGTAGCCTTTGTCGGCGTACTCTTCGACGCCGGTAGAGCCGTGACGCTTGCTCAACTTCTTGCCATCCGGGCCATTGATCATCGAGAGGTGAGCAAAGGTCGGGATTTGCGCGCCAAGGCCCTCAAGGACAAGGATCTGCTTAGGGGTATTGCTCACATGGTCGTTGCCACGGATGACGTGCGTGATAGCCATCGTGGCGTCATCGACGATACTCGCGAAATTGTAGGTGGGCGAGCCGTCGCTGCGCACTAAGACAAAATCATCGACCGAATCTTCCGGGAATTCCGTATGCCCGCAGACTGCGTCATCAAAGGCGATCGGACCATGGTCGGCGGGGATCTTCAGGCGCCAGACGAAGGGCTCACCCGCATCCGCGCGTGCCTGGGACTGCTCTTCACTGAGTGCACGGCAGCTACCGTCGTAGCCGGAGGAGCCACCTTTGGCACGAGCAGCCTCGCGCATGAGGGCAAGCTCGGCCGGGGTGCAGAAGCAGCGATAAGCCCAGCCGTTGGCCCGTAGGGTCTCAAGCGCCTGTACATAGGTCGCGGCCCGCTCGGTCTGAAAATAGGGGCCGTAGTCGCCGCCGGCCACTGGGCCTTCGTCCCAGTCGATGCCGAGCCACTGAAGGGCGCTGATGATCTGCGCAATGTTTTCCGGTGTGGAGCGCTCGGGGTCGGTGTCATCAATGCGCAGGATGAAACTGCCGCTGCAGGCGCGCGCGAACGCCCAGTTGTAGATGGCGGTACGCGCGCCGCCCAGGTGCAGCGATCCGGTAGGCGAGGGGGCAAAGCGCACGCGCACCGGGCGGGCGCCGTCGCTTTTTGCCGGTAAGACATCAGTTGGTGTCATGAAAACAAAGGCTCCTTTGGTAATCAGAAGAGTATGCGTAGCAGGCCTGAAAAGCGCAGGTAAGCCCACACTTTTCCTATAACAACCATACCATTTTTCACTCAATAAGACGGGAACTACAAGCCGGAAAAGGTCGCAGGGGCAAGGCCCCTCCGCCTGCCCCTGCCATGTTTTCTCTTGACTTCCTGAAACTTCCTGAAACTATTATCTCTTAATCAGAGCGCATAAGAAAACAATGTTATAGTTGCTACATCATCAAGAGGCTGGCGAGGCGCTCCCGCGCTTCTCCGGCAGTTGGATCGAGGGACCGAGCCCGATGACATCCCGGCAACCGACGCGCAACCGGCACAAACACACCGCAGAGCGCGCACGGTGCCCCTTCTCGGCAGCTCTGGCTGGAAGATGACCCGTACGACACGTACCCTCGCTCCAGCCGCGAGGGTTTTTTATTGTGCGCAAAAGAGAGCGTCGGCGCCGTATTACGTGCGCGTAACAAGCGCCGCCGCCGCCCTTGAGGCGCACAGCAGAGGAGGCAACGAAAGCTATGGCGCAAAATTACCTGTTCACCTCAGAGAGTGTGACCGAAGGACATCCCGATAAGATCTGCGACCAGATATCAGACGCGATCCTGGATAGCATCCTGACTGATGAGATTCGCCGTGAGGAGGCCCAGCCCGGCGGCCTGGAGCAGGTGCGCTGCGCGTGCGAGACCTTTACCACGACGGGTCTGGTGGTCGTAGGCGGCGAGATCCGTACGCGCGCCTATGTGGACGTGGATACCACGGTGCGCCGTGTGATCGACGAGATCGGCTACAACGACGCGACCTACGGCTTTGACTCGAAGACCTGCGGCGTGATATCGACGCTGCACTCGCAAAGCCCTGACATTGCCTTGGGTGTCGATGAAAGCTTTGAGGCTCAGCGCGGGGAGGGCGGCAGCGACCCGCTGGAAGCGGTGGGTGCGGGGGATCAGGGCATGATGTTTGGCTATGCCTGCACGGATACCTCCCAGCTTATGCCGATGCCGATCTATCTGGCGCACCGCCTGGCAGAGCGCCTGACCGCCGTACGCAAGAGCGGGCAGCTGAGCTATCTGCGCCCTGACGGCAAGACCCAGGTTTCGGTGCGCTATGAGGACGACCGCCCCGTGGCTGTTGAGAAAATCCTTATCTCATCGCAGCATGCCGACGGCGTCAGTATCGAGGCTGAGATGAAGCCGGACTTTATCGAGCAGATTATCCGCCCGGTCTTTGAGCTGGAGCAACTGGATTTCGCGGACGCCGAGATCTATGTGAACCCCACCGGGCGCTTTGTCATTGGCGGGCCGATGGGGGACTCGGGGCTTACCGGGCGAAAGATCATCGTTGACACTTATGGCGGCTTTGGACGCCACGGCGGCGGCGCTTTTTCTGGCAAGGACTGCACGAAGGTTGACCGCTCGGCGGCCTACGCGGCGCGCTGGGTGGCCAAAAACGTGGTCGCGGCTGGCCTGGCTGCGCGCTGCGAGATACAGCTGGCCTACGCGATTGGCGTGGCACGCCCGTTCTCGATCATGATCAACACCTTTGGCACTGAATCAGTCAGCACTGAGGCCATTGAACACGCCATCAATGAGGTCTTCGACCTGCGTCCCGGCGCGATCATCCGCGATCTGGACCTGCGCCGCCCGATCTTTCGCAAGACCGCCGCTTACGGCCACTTCGGTCGCCAGGAAGAAGGTTTTACCTGGGAGCAATGCAACCGTGTCGACGCGCTGAAAGCTGCCGCCGGGTTATAGCTTAAAGGGCGTCCAAATAGGCGATGATGTCGTCGCTCTCGTAGAGGATCTCGCCGTCGTGGAGCAATGCAGGGACCTGGCGCATGCCGCCGAGTTCGATGAGGCATGCCTCGTTTTCTGGTTCATGGGCGTTGAGCAGCGGGAGCTCGATGTCGTGGGCCGCCATATAGGCGCGCACCTTGTTGCAGAACGGGCACTCGGGGAAATAGAACAGTTCCATGGGACATCACCTCATCAAGTTGTAGTTTAATTGCGTTTATAATAGCATCAGAATGCGACGGCACATAAAAACCGTGTGTGCAGCGGTTATGTCCGGGGTGGTTGCTATAATTGGATTATGCTGATCAACGTACTGCTTGATATCCCGGCGCGCGCGCTTGACGCGCCGTTTTCCTATAGCTGGACGCGTGCCGATGAGCCGGCGCCGCAGATGGGGGACTGCGTGCTGGTTGAGTTTGGCCCACGTCCCGCGCTGGGTTATGTGGTTGGCATCGAGCTCTGGGCGGCGCCGGACCCAAACACAAAGCCGATCGAGCGCGTGCTGGCCCGGCAAGTGTTTGATGAGAAGAACCTCCGGCTGGCCTCCTGGATGGCATCGTATTACGCAGCGCCGCTGATCAGTTGTCTGCGTCTGTTTCTGGCGCCAGCGCTGCTGCCGCGGCTCAAGAAATCCGCTGAGGACCGCTACGAAGTGATTATGCCCGCTAAAGCCCGCAAGAAAAAGGCTGACGGGGGGGCAGGGGAGTCGCCGGAAGGGGCGTCCCCGGATGAAACACATGCAGAAACCGCGCCTGAGGGCGCTCAGAGCCATCCTGAGGCCCGCGGAGTTGCTGGTCGGGCTGCGAGGCCCGTCGCGCCGAAGCCGGAGCGCCTGAGCCCTGAGCAAGCGGCGGCGTTAGAAGCGCTGGCCCCGGCTCTGGCGGCTGAGGTGGCCCGTGCTTTCGTCATTGCCGGGGTAACCGGGTCGGGCAAGACAGAGATATACCTGCAGGCAATCGAGCAGGTGCTGGCCCGTGGCAGGACGGCGCTGACGCTTGTGCCCGAAATCTCGCTGACGCCGCAGACGGTCGAGCGCTACCGCGCGCGCTTTGGCGACCAGGTGGCCGTGCTCCACTCGCGTCTGACGCCGCGCCAGCGCGCTAATGAGTTTGAGCGCATCCGCGCAGGCGCAGCTCCCGTGGTCGTCGGCGCGCGATCGGCGCTCTTTGCGCCCCTGCAAGACCTTGGCCTGATCGTCATCGATGAGGAACATGACGGTTCCTACAAGCAGAACAACTCGCCGCGCTATCACGCACGCGAGGTAGCAGAGCACCTGGCGGCGCTACAGGGCGCCACGCTGGTCCTGGGCAGCGCCACGCCCTCGCTTGAAAGCCTGCACGCGGCCCAGCAGGGCGCAAGCGCGGTTCTGCCCTACACAAAGCTCACGCTGAAAGAGCGGGTCAACGGTCGTCCGCTCCCGCCGGTCACGGTCATCGACCTGACGGGTGAATTTGAAAGTGGCAATCGTTCAATGTTTTCTGCGCAGTTGCAACAGGAACTGAAGGCCGTACATAAGCGCGGCGAGAAGGCGATGCTCCTGCTCAACCGGCGCGGGTTCGCCTCGTTTTTACTGTGCCGGGAATGCGGCTACGTGCCACACTGCGAAAGCTGCTCGACCTCGCTGTCATATCATGCGGCAGGAAACACCCTGCGTTGCCATCAGTGTAACGCGATTCTGCGCGTGCCGGACAAGTGCCCGGAATGCGGATCGCCCTACCTGCGCAAGTTCGGGGTAGGGACGCAGCAGGTTGAGGAGGAGCTGCGGCGCCTGATCCCGGACTGGCCCATCGTGCGTATGGACCGCGACACCACCACGGGGGCGCATGCGCATGAGGAGCTGCTGCGCGAGTTCCAGGAGCTGGACAGCGGCGTGCTGGTGGGCACGCAGATGATCGCCAAGGGCCTGGACTTTCCCGACGTCACGCTGGTCGGCGTCGTCACGGCAGACATCACGCTGAACTTGCCGGACTTTCGCGCGCCGGAGCGCACCTATCAGCTGCTGGAACAGGTGGCAGGGCGCGCGGGGCGCGCCGATCTGCCCGGCACGGTCATCGTGCAGACCTACCTGCCGGAGGAGTCGGCCATTATGGCAGCGGCGCACCATGATGAAGAGCAGCTTTATGCCCAGGAACGCCGGCTGCGCGCGGGCCTGCAGTATCCGCCTTACGGGCACCTCTGTAACGTGCTTTTGACCTCGGCAGATAAGCAGCGGGCAGCCGACTACGCGGCAGAGTTGGGTACGACCCTGCGGGCAGATGCAGCCCTGCAGGCCGCCGGTGTCCAAATACTGGGGCCAACGCCCTGCATCATCGAGCGCGCCAAAAAACTCTGGCGCTTCCACCTCATGCTTAAATCCGGACCCCAGACCGCCCTCGGCCCGCTGGTCAAGGCCGCCCTGCAGGTCACAAAACCACCCCGGGGCGTTAACATCGCCGTAGACGTAGACCCCTATGAGACGATGTAGTGATGCGAAATACGAAACACCTGGCAATCAAAGAAGAAGGGGAGAGGGCATGGCAGTCTTCGAGGTCCTGAATCCATCACGTCCGCTTGCGGCAGTCATCTTTGACATGGACGGCCTGATGTTTGATACGGAGCGCCTGGGCTGGCGGCTGCTTAATCAGGCGGGCGCTGAGTTTGGCTACGGTCCGCTGAGCATGGAGCAGTATACCCACGCGGTGGGAAAGACTGTCGAAGGGACCCGCAAGATACTCTCTGCAATATGTGAGGGCGACGCGGCAACCTACAGCGCGATAGAGGCGCGGTTCTGGGAGCTGGATCGGGACTACGTTAAACGCATGGGGCCACCTAAGAAGTCGGGCCTTGTTGACCTGCTGAAGCTTCTGCAAGAGCGCGAGATCCCCTGCGCGCTGGCGAGTTCGACCCGGACTGACCGTGTCGATGAGCATCTTGAGGCGGCAGGGGTACGTGATTACTTCCGTGAGATCGTGGGTGGCGACCAGGCGCCCGCAAGCAAACCAGCGCCGGACATCTTTTTGCTGGCAGCAGAGCGCCTGGGGCAGGCGCCGCAGCGCTGTCTGGTGCTTGAAGACTCGTTTGCGGGCGTACAGGCGGGCAGGAGCGCGGACATGTTCGTGATTATGGTACCCGACATCCTGCAACCCACGCCTCAGATCCGTGCGCAGGCCAACCTGGTAGTTGATAGCCTGTCAGAGGTTGCAGAGCTCATCAAAACAGCCCGCCTAAGTTTTTCACCCAAGTAACCGGCGTTAGCTGGTGACGTTCTGATTGCTATACGGCCCATTGCAGTTCCGGACCCAGGCGCGCCGAGTCGTCGCGCCCTACGCGGTTTTTGCTTATCGTAACCATCTCAGCTAACGCCAAAATAAAGACGTCAGTTGGTACCGTTCTAATCGGCACCCGCCACGTAGGGCGCGACGACCTCGGCGCGCCTGGGTCCGGAGCAGACGTACACTCAGACGTCATTTGATGATGTTCTGATTGCTATACGGCACATTAATTTTGTCGTTTCTAAAAAAATTACATAATATATATTATCAGACATTATTGAGAGTGGAAGGGAGTGAATATCAAAGAAGGATCTTGCATTTGCAACAGGCGGAAACTGTTTGTCCGGAAATGTTTACAGGAGGATGATATGGCAGAAAAAAATATACGGTTACCTGCGGCTGTTTCTTGCAGTTGTGGATAGTCTGCAACCTATGACGACGTTCATGAGTATTATAGGTGTAGTACTACTTGGTATTGTACGTTGCGACAGTAAAGGTGTTGTTATGCCTCGAAACTGGTCAAATCAAGAACTCCAGGACGTCGCCCGGCGCTATCAGCCGATTATCTATCGTCTGGCGCTCAGCTATACGCGCACGGTCGCCGACGCTGAAGACATCATGCAGGAGGTATTCCTGCGCGCGTTAAAGGCGCATCCATCCTTTGTTGATGCGCAGCATGAAAAAGCCTGGCTTTTGCGCGTTACCATCAACTGCTGCAAGTCGCAGCTCAGCTCGTACTGGCGCCGCAATGTGAGTCAGCTTGCTGACGACGCGTTTAACCCGGCGCCCATGGTCGCGACTCCTGAGGTTGCTTCGCCGGAGGCCGTCCAGGAATCTCATGCACGACAGGAATCCGTCCTGGGCGCCGTTGCGCGTCTCCCCTGGAAGCAACGCATATGCGTACATTTGTTCTATTTCGAAGATGCCTCGATCGAGATGATCGCACAGGCACTGAACATGAACCCCAGCACCGTCAAATCCCATCTGCACCGCGCGCGCCTTGCGCTCAAGGCGACGCTTAAGGAGGCTTATGATGAACTTTAAAGAACGCTACCACGAGGAAATGAATCGCTATACGCCCAGCGCCGAAAGCAGTCAACGCCTGCAAGACGCGCTCAGGAGCGCTCGCAAACCTAAAACTTCATCGCTGCGTCGTCTGCAACTGGTTACCGGATCGGTTGCCGTGGTCTGCGTAGCGCTGGTTGCTGTCATGGTCGTGTGGCAGCCCTGGAATCACCCGCAGTCGCCGGACACTACACAGGCAAGCAGCACACACGTTGCAACCAGCACTACCCCGCAGCTCCAGGACGGCGGCGCCAACTACAAGAATGTCGCCGCAGTCTTTACCCGCATTCAGCAGGAGCAGGCGGCGCAGGATCGTCAAGATCAGAGATCTGCGATCATCCAGCGCTTCTTAAACCCGTTTTCGATGTTTAACGGCTCCACCGCAAAAAGTTCGAGCGCCGAGGTCTCCGCCGCTCCAGAAACTGATGCGGTGCTAAAAGAAGATATGGCAGGTGCTCCAGCCACCAGTCAGCCCGCACAGAACACTATGCCTGACTTCTCGAACACCAACATCCAAGTCGTTGGCGTACAGGAGGCAGACATCATCAAGACCGATGGGCACTTCATCTATGCTCTGGGCGCAAAGGGCCTCTGGGTTATCAGCCCAAACAACGGTCATCCCCGGGTGGTCGGCACGGTTTCATTCGTCCCTCACGCAACGGGCAATACGGAGTTCTTTGATATTTATCTCTCGGGCGATCGACTGATCGGATTGCAGCAAGGATACCAAGGCGCAGAGTTGCCTGCTCCGCTCGACAACGAATCTACTGATAGCGCAGGCCCCCTGCAACAGAAAGTAAAACCAACACCCTCCAACACCCCTGCGAAAATACCCGCAAGCGACCGTGACGTCGTAACAGTCACCAGCTTTGATGTCAGCGATCCCGCGCGTCCACGGCTGCTCAAGCAAATCAGCCAGAGCGGCGCCTATGTGGATTCGCGTATGATCGGCACCAAGCTCTATCTTGTTACGACTGACTATCGCTCCATGTATTCCTACTCCCCCACCACGCTTAAGTCGCAGCTTAAAGACCCGGAGAAAAATCTGGTTCCCTACACCCTGGTAAACGGCCAGCGCAGCACCTTGAAACCCGATGAAATCTCGATCTATCCGGCGACTAAAACGACAGACTATGCCGTCGCAAGCGCGATTGAGACCTCCGGTGTCCCCACGATCATCTCGCGCTGCTCGATCCTGGGCGGCGGGGATACGATCTATGCCAGCCTTGACAACCTCTATGTGATCGGTGAGGACTACCTGAAGCGGGGCGCAACGACCACGGACGCCAGCACCATTACCAAAATCGCCTTTAACCAGGGCAACCTGAAGGTAACGGCTACCAGCCGGATTCCCGGGCGCGTGAAAGACCAGTTCTCGCTTGATGAGAAGAGCGGCGTTCTGCGCGTCGTGACCACCGTCGAAAACTACAACCAAGTCAGAGATATCCTCACGCCAACAGGGACGCGGACCACGACCAGCCTCTTCTGCCTTGACTCCCACCTCAGCGTGGTCGGAAAGATCAACGACCTGGCCCCCAATGAGACGGTCTACTCGTGTCGCTATGTGGGCGACTATGCCTACTTCGTGACATTTCGTGAAGTAGACCCACTCTTTACCGCCGACCTGAGCGATCCTGCCCACCCCAAACTTGTCGGCGCGCTCAAGATACCAGGATTTTCCGAGTACCTGCACCCCTGGTCTGCGACCGAGCTCTTTGGTCTGGGCAACACCGTTGAGCCCAGCAGCGAGGGCGGCAATGCGGTGCGCAGAAGCGACCTGAAGATCGCCATGTTTGACACAAGCGATCCGACAGACGTCAAGGTCAAACACGAGCTCACGATTCCGGGCATGCAGTACTCTGAGGCCAGCTATGATCATCACGCCATCCTGGTCAGCCCGGATAAAGGCCTGATTGCGTTTCCGGCGGAGGACAACAGCTACCTGATCTATCGCTATGACGAGAGCAAGGGCTTTACAAAAGTCACCGAGATCAGCCTGGATACCAACGACCAGGGCTATGCTGATATTCAGTTAGACGGCTCTTACGGCGCCTACCTGCGCGGGCTGTTTATTAACGACTACTTCTACGTGCTCACCCCGGATGCAATAGCCAGCTATCGGATGCCACAATTTAACACCATCACCAACGCCTGGCTCAGTGATCTTGCCCGCTGAACTCCCGCCTGAGGTAGCACCTGCTCAGCACCTGTGCGCCACACCAAAAAAGGGACCGCATGAAACGATGCGGTCCCTTTTGCTTGCCTTACAGCTCTGCAATGGCGCCGGCAACAGGTCCTGGCGCGCCCCGGGCTGCAGTGTCAGATACCAACCAGGTACTGCTCCATGAAATCTGCAACGCTCAGGTTGCAGGATTGATCGGTCACCTGCGCCGCCAGACTTTCTGCATCGTCGCGGTTTTCAAAGGACTGCATGGCGCGCTTGAGCACGCCTGTCGCCGCCGATACGATCTCGACACGCCACAGGCCGCGGATCTCTATGTCGGCGCCCTGGTAGTCATGATACAAAATGTCATCATGCCACTCAAAATCAAAGTCATCGTAGGCATCCAGGCGCACAATACGTACGCGCCAGAGGTCACAGGGGCGGCTCGCAGCGGCCGCGGCCCCTTCATCCTCGTAATTATCAGTGCTATCGCAAGCCGGATCACTCACAGATACAGTCCTCCTGCCATCTCCAGCGCATCAATATCTGCCCCGTAGTAGCGGGCCGGAGATTTGAGCATTTCAAGAGCCTTCTGGGTATAAGCATACGTTTCCTGCCAAGCCGCCGCGTCAAGGACGACCGTCGAATCGTCTACGACCGCAAGGCTTTTCAGCAAAAGATTCTCAAGAAGCCAGGCGGCGTCGCCAACGGAGCGCGCCGCGGGTATCAGGCGTTTGGGCAAGGCCATGGTGTCAGCTTCAGAGATGATCGCCTGGGTACGCGAGCGCATTTCTTCGGCAGAGACCTCGCTGAGCCGGAGCTCAGACTGCTCAATTGCGCCGCAAAAACGGTCGAGTTCCTTAGCCAGGCTGATGAGCGTCATCGCTCGCGAGGTATGCAGAGGATTTCGCGCCATACGAGCGTCCGGAGATCAGGGGCGCACGGCCCCGATAAAACCGGAGCGGTAGCTGGATACTTCGCGGACGTTGGCCCCGGTGTAGGGCGCTTCGATCATCATGCCATGGCCTGAATAGATCGTCACATGATGAATCGTGCTGGGATCGCTTACGTCAGTTGCAAAAAAGAGCAGGTCGCCCGGCTTGAGCAGGTCACGCCGAGTTGCGGGGATATAGGCCCCGACCCAATACTGCTCGCGGCTGGTGCGAGGCAGGCTGATCCCGATCTGACGATAGCAATACATCACCAGGCCGGAGCAGTCAAAACCGTTCGGGGTCGTCCCGCCCCATACATACGGTATGCCGAGATACTTTCGCGCAATGGTAACGACCTCAGGGTGCGCGGCGCCTAATACGGAGGGGTCGAACTTGCGCAGCAGGGCGCCGGATCCATAGCCGCCCCCGTCTGATCCTCCCCCATCCGAGCCTCCGCCCGAAGATGCGCCCGTGCCAGATTGTTCCCGGTCGCGCTGCGCGGCAGCCTCAGCCGCCGCCTTTGCCGCCGCTGCGGCAGCCCGACGTCGGGCCTCCTCGGCCAGTGCTTTCTGTCGCGCTGCCAGAGCATCTTTTACCTGCGTGTTCAAAGAGCCGACGTAGGTTTTTTGCGTAGCTATCAGGCCCTGAACCCGGGTAAGATTATCAAGCTCGACCTGCTGCTGCTTTTCTTCCGCGGCTTTTTGCTGTTCTAGGGTGTACTTGGTATGCTCGATCGTGCTTTTGGCAGCGCGAACATTCTGAATCAACTCAGCATCTTTTTGAGAGACGCGCATGATGTAGTCGAAGCGCGTGAGAAAATCCTGGAAGCTGCTTGCGCCCAGGACAATATTTAAAAACGAGTCGTCGCCATTGCGATAGGTCGCCTCCGCACGAAGATTTAACTGCCCCTGGTAACTGGAAAGCTTCTCTTGCGATACCGCAAGTTCCTGCTCGGTCTTAACGATCTGCTGCTTTGTCTTTTCGGTCTTAGTCTGGGCCTGGTAGTAATCTTCTGACGCAGATTCCATCTCGGTAGAGAGCGCATCCAGCTTGCCTTGCGCGGCGCTGGCCTGCTGTTGCAGGCTGTCGATTTCTGCGCTCGTAGGCGCCGCCTGAACAGCAGGCGTAAAGGCAAATCCACCCATCAACAGGGACAGTATCAGAATTGCCACAAGGGCACGTTTATGCATAAGGCAGTATCTCACCTAGTAATAGTACTCTATATACACGAGGGCGCACAGTTTCACGTCATCGAATCGAAACAGACGGTTACGAAACTGTAAGCTAAGGTATCATTTATAAAAGAGGGGCGCTACAGCGTAATCAGCACGGAGCAAGGCAGCTCAGGATCAAGTTTTGCCCTCCCCTCAAGGAAGCTCAGCTCGATGAAAAACGAGTAGCCGACCAGCGTTGCGCCGCAGGTATGCACCAGGCGTGATTTTGCGCCGGCGGTTCCTCCGGTAGCCAGCACGTCATCAACAATAAGGATCCGGTCATCTGGCGCCAGGGCATCCTCGTGTATCTCCATCTGGTTTTCACCGTATTCTAAAACGTAGCTCTCAGAGATTGTTTTGTAGGGCAATTTTCCCGGCTTGCGCGCAGGCACAAAGCCCGCGCCCAGCGCATAGGCCATTGCCGCGGCAAAGAAAAAGCCGCGCGCTTCTGCCCCGACGATCTTAGTAATGCCCTGGTCTGCAAAAGGCGCGCACATGGCGTCAATGGCGGCCTTGAACGCTTCGGCGTCGGCAAGCAGCGGCGTAATATCCTTAAAGCTTACCCCCGGCTTCGGCCAGTCCTCAATCGTACGGATATAGTTTTGAAAATCCACAAGCGCCCCTTCCTCAAAGTAAATCGTTCAGTTTATCATGTAACACAGAATGCAACAGTTGTTTCTTTAAAATTTGCGTATATTCATCGATCTCGTCGAGGTGTTCTTTAAGTTGCGTGCGCGATTCGGGCGTTTTATGACGATAGGTTGGTCGTAAGAATTGCTCATAGATCAGTGACTCACGGTCCGCAAACGTCACGTACATGCGCAGGTGGCGCGGCTCGACCCCAATGCTGCGCAGTCCCCAGGCCGCACGGATACATTTGAGGTCTTCTCCGGTTACGCCCCGCCCCGTAGAGAGTTGCTGGAGGTTGATGATCCCAAAGTCCTGAAGCTCGCGAATAAAGCTTTCGGGCGCCCGGGTAAGACGCGCGGCTTCGGCCATATCCACAAGCGCCGTCATGCTGGGGGCAGCTTCTTCAGTTGTTTGCCCCCGCTTGTTGTTGCCCAGCAGCGCGTCGATCTCGGGGACGCGCCCGCCCAGTTCATGCTCTTTTAACTTCTTGCTGATTACCGCAAGGGGCAAAAAGTACTGTCCCTGCAGGCGCAAAATGAGCGTGATACGCTCGACGTCGGCTACGCTGAACTGTCGGTATCCGCTCTCGGTACGACTCGGTTCTATCAGCCCCTCATCTTCAAAATAGCGCAGCTTAGAGACTGAGAGATCGGCGAATTCACGCTTGAGCCGCAACACGACCTCACCAATAGTCAGGTAGCTGCTCACGTAAGGCCGTTTTCCTCAGGACGAGTGGTAAAGAGCAGCTGGAACGTGCCAATCTGTATCACGTCGCCCTCTTTTAGCTCACTGGTATCAACGACCCGATCATTTACGTAGGTGCCGTTCAGCGACCCGGCGTCCTGTATCACGTAGGTGCTCCCGGTGCGCGTGATGATCGCATGATCGCGTGACACCGTACGGTCATTGAGAAACAATTCCGCGCGCGGGTTGCGCCCGATGCTCATCCGGTCGCTCTCAAGATAAAAACGCTCGCTGACATGGGGGCCCTTGATGACTACCAGGCACTGCGGGCGGGTATCTTGTGGGGGCTGCGAGGTTTCTGCCGGCCCCTGGGCAGTGCAGGTAACGGGAGCAAACGACGTGGTGGGTTGGCGGACATCTTCAAGGCAGGCGTCACAGAGCGTGCCATCGCCTGAAACAGGTTTGCCGCACATCACACAATTCATCGCTTTTTCCTCTCACATCTTCTACTTCAGGCCCGCGCGCGCCTTGTCGATTTCATCCCGGAAGGCCTCAAGCAATTCCGGGTCGGCAAGAAGCTGCCGGAGCTTTGGAGGATCGATCCGGTTTTTGATATAGGGATCTTTCAGGATGTCAAACAGCTCACGACCGCCGTCCAGTTCATCGATGATGTAGGTGATCGCTCGCCTCTCCAAAAGCCCAATCCCAAATTGGTAGCTACCTTCAGACGCTGCCTTTCCCTTATCGGGTTTTTCTGCGCTCATTATTTCTCCTAAGAACAAAACCTGTGAACAACTCGCAGGTTGGGGTTACGGGCCGCTTGCGCCTCGTCCAGACGTCGCACGGGCGTCGTATGCGGGGCGCTTTTCAAAAGCTCCGGGTCGGTTTTTGCTTCTTCTGCCATGGTCTTGAGCGCATCTGCCAGCGCGTCAAGCGCCGCAAGAGGCTCGGTCTCGGTGGGCTCAAACATCATAGCTTCATTGACTATCAGGGGGAAATAGATCGTTGGCGGGTGAAATCCGTAGTCTAAGAGGCGCTTTGCGATGTCAAGCGTCGAGACGCCCGTTTCTGCCTTGAGCCGGGCGCCGCTGAGCACGAACTCATGCATGCAAATCCGGTCGTAGGCAACAGGAAAGCTGTCCTGCAGGCACACGCGCAGGTAGTTGGCGGACAGCACCGCCTGCTCGGCGACGCCCTTAAGCCCCTCGGCGCCCAGGGCCTTGATGTAGGTATAGGCACGCACAAATACGGCGAAGTTGCCCAGAGCGGCGCGCACCCGCCCTATGCTTGCAGAGGGCGTCATGCGCTCATAGGTTCCCTCTGAGTTGCGCGCGGCCACCGGCCCCGGCAGGTACGGCGCCAGCGCGGCGCTGACGCAGAGCGGGCCTGCGCCCGGGCCTCCCCCGCCATGAGGGGTCGAAAACGTCTTGTGCAAATTGATGTGGAGTGCGTCAAAGCCCAGGTCCCCGGGTCGCGTAATGCCGAGGATCGCGTTTAAGTTGGCGCCGTCGCAGTAAGCGAAGGCCCCTACCTCATGCACGGCGCGCGTGATCTCAAGTATCTGCGGATCAAAGATGCCAACCGTATTGGGATTGGTGAGCATGAACGCGGCGGTATCTTTGTCAAGAGCGGCGCGCAGGGCCTCCATATCCACCAGACCACCCTCTGTTGAGGGGACCGTGACCACGTCATAGCCGGCCATGGCAACCGAAGCGGGATTGGTCCCATGCGCGGTGTCGGGTAAGATGACCTTCTTGCGCGGGTTTCCTGTCGCCGTAAGCGCTGCCCGAAACACCATCAGCGCCGTATACTCCCCGTGCGCGCCAGCCGCTGGTTGCAGGCTTACGCCCGGCAAGCCGGAGGCCGCGGCCAGATCCTCTTGCAGCTCATACATCAGACGCAGCGCCCCCTGGACCGTGCTGTCGGGCTGGGCGGGATGCAGCTGGGCAAAGCCTGGCAGACGCGCCGCCACTTCATTTATACGGGGGTTGTACTTCATCGTGCAGGAACCCAGCGGGTACGAACCCGTATCGACCCCAAAGTTCATGCGCGCCAGATGGTCGTAGTGGCGCATGATCTCCAGTTCGCTTACCTGGGGCAGCGCGGGAGGCGACGTGCGCGCATAGGCGCCAAACAGTGCCGCCGCGCTTATCCCCGCGCTATCGCAGGCAGGCGGGCGCAGGCAGCGCGCGCCGGGGCGCGAGCTCTCATAGAGGGTGGGGCGCGGCCCCTGGTCCCGGCAGAAATCAGACATATGAGCTCACCTCCCGGACAAACGCGTCGATCTCCTGATCGCTGCGCTTCTCGGTAACCGCTATCAGCAGGCCGGCCACTCCGGTGCGAATGCCAGGCAGGATCCCCGCTTTAATCAGCGCATCATACGCCTGTTCCAGAGGTCCCGGTCCGCACCACTCAAGCACGAACTCATAGCCAAAGACAGCGCCCGGACACGGATCGCGAAAGCGTCCGGTCGCGATAAGCGCGTCGTGGAGGCGGCGCGCCTTTGCGCAGGCAGCCAGCGCGATCTGCGCCAGCCCCTCAGGTCCTGCCGCGGCAAGATAAGCGCCTGCCGCCAGGGCGTTTAATGCGTGGTTGCTGCAGATGTTTGACGTGGCCTTTTCGCGGCGAATATGCTGCTCGCGCGTAGCCAGCGTCAGCACGTAGGCGTCGTGGCCGGAGATATCGACCGTCTTTCCTACCAGGCGCCCCGGAATCTGACGCATGAGGGCTTCTGTGCAGGCAAAAAATCCGAGCCCGGGCCCCCCGAAACTCAGAGCGTTACCCAGGCACTGCGCCTCCCCGGTTGCGATGTCTGCGTCGAGGTCACCCGGTGACTTCAGCACAGACAGAAGCAGGGGGTTGCAATCAAGAATGACCAGGGCTCCGGCTTCCTGCGCTGCTGCGATAAGAGGGGCGATGTCTTCGACGATGCCGTAGTAGTTAGGATAGGGCAGGCACAGCGCGGCAACGTCATCGCGCAGGGCGTCGCGCACCAGGTCGCTGTTGCAGGTATAGGCGTCCTCGCTGATAACTTCTGCCGTAAAGGCCCCTGCCTGCGCATAGGTGCGCAGGGTCTCGATCTTTTCCGGGCCGATGCTGCCCGCGACTAAAACCCTTGAGCGCCCGCGCTTGATGCGGCAAGCCATCAGCGCCGCCTCAGCCAGAGCGCTTGCCCCGTCATACATGCTGGCGTTTGCTACGCCAAGCCCGCTCAGCTCGCAGATGCCGGTCTGAAACTCATAGATCGCCTGGAGCGTGCCCTGGCTGACCTCGGGTTGATACGGAGTGTAGGCGGTGAAAAACTCAGGGCGCTGCAAAATGTTATCGATAAAGGCGGGCTGATAGTGATCGTAACTGCCGCCGCCGGCAAAACAGACGAGGTCAGCGGCGCTTCTGTTTGCGCGCGCCAGCGCGTCAAGGCGCGCGGCAACCTGCATCTCTTCAAGGCCGGCTTCGATATCCAGGCCGCCGTTGAGGCGCGCCTCAGCCGGAACGTCGCAAAAGAGATCCTCGATCGTAGCGACCCCAATGCGCGCAAGCATCTCCTCGCGCTCGTCGGTGGTAATCGGTATATAGTTCATAGCAGTCAGCTTCCGGACAGGACGCTAGGCGATCACAGACGCGTAGGCGTCGGCGTCAAGCAGATCGCCAACCTGCGCCGGGTCGCTGAGCTTGATTTTGATAATCCAGCCCGCGCCATAAGGGTCGTTGTTGATAGTTTCAGGAGCGCCTTCAAGCTCAGCGTTTACCTCGGTGACCTCACCGGCAAGTGGCGCCAGCAGCTCTGATACCGACTTGACGGACTCGACCTCGCCAAACACCTCACCGGCGACAAAGCCCTCGCCGGGCGCAGGCAGGTTCACAAACACCAGGCCGCCAAGCTGGTCTTGCGCAAAGTCGGTAATCCCGACCGTCGCGCTATCGGATTCTATCCTGACCCACTCGTGATCATTTGTATAGTAAAGCTCGTCTGGCGTGCTCATGGGTGCGTTCTCCTGTTCTGTATATGGCGTGCTATCCAACCATTTGATTATACCGAATATCAACGTGCGCTAATCGCCACTTGGTAGCGCTCTCTTCCTTAATCCTTGACATAAAACGGCGGTTTTACCACCTCTCCGCCGACCCGCCTGCCCCGGATATCAACTTCCAGGGGCGCGCCCGGCTTAGAGCCCTCGCGCGGAAGATAAGCCGTGGCAATGCCGACTCCCAGTGTTGGAGAGTGTGATCCGCTTGCGATCACGCCGGCCGGGGCGGGGGCGCCTTCCAGGAACACCTCGTAGCCATGGCGCGGGATCGCGCGCTCAAAGCGCAGGTGGCGCAGGACTTCTGCGGGGGGATTTTCACGCTGAGCGGCAACGACATCAGCGCCGATGTAGCCAGACTTTGTTTTGGGGCAGACCCAACCCAGCCCGGCCTCAATCGGCGTCCGGCTGCGGTCCATGTCACTGCCATAGAGGCTGTAGCAGACCTCCAGGCGCGAGGTGTCGCGCGCGCCCAGGCCAACGGGGCTCACCTCCGGAAACGAGAGCAGCAGGCGCCAGAGCGCCGGCGCGTCTGCGCTGCGAACAAACACCTCGACCCCGTCTTCACCCGTATAGCCAGTCCGGGCAATCAGGGCAGGAAGTGTTTCCTGAAGCAGCGCCTCGTTTATGCAGAAGCGCTCAGGCGCCGTCCACTCGGGGCCCGCAAGCTCGCTTATGACCTGCAGGGCCTTTGGACCCTGCACCGCGACCAGCGCGGTGCGCTCGCTCTCATCGCTGAGCGCTACAGTCGCAGGCACATGATCGCCGAGCCAGGCAAAGTCGGTGTCGCGATTGGCGGCGTTTGCCACAATAAGATACTCGCCGCCCGTGTTATAGACAATCAGGTCATCGATGATGTGGCCCTCGTCATCTAACATGAGCGTATACTGCGCCGCCCCCACCTCATCGATCCGGTCAAGATTATTGGTAAGCATATGCTGGAGGAAGTCTTTTGCTCCGTCGCCTGTCAGTCGAAACTCCCCCATGTGCGAGACGTCAAATATCCCGACGGTGCTTCTGGTCGCCTGATGCTCAGCTATCAGGCCCGCATATTCTATCGGCATCTCATAGCCGGCAAAGGGCGCCATCTTAGCCCCCAGGGCCACATGCTCCTCATACAGGGGCGTTCTCTTCAGGTCTGCGGTCAGTTGTTGCTCGTCGGTAGACATACGATTCCTTTCGCCGAGAGGTCGCCAGGGCCGGCGCTGATTTATATTGAGCGCAAAAGCCCGCAGGTCCCTCCGGATTTCAGCAGGCCGGCGCCACTCTCAGACCAGCGCGCGACTCAGCGGCTGATCTTGCGCCATCCTTTGACGATAGCATACCAGAAGCGCGTCAGAATAAACGGCTTGTTGACCTGTTCGGTCGCGACCAGAGGAGTGGTCGTTATCAGGCGGTTATTCTGGAGAAACTGCACCATGCCGAGCTTCTGGCCTTTTTTGATAGGCGCTTTACCGTCCCAGATGACGATCTTGCGCGTAATCACCCCTTCAAGATCATTGACGCAGGCCGTGGTCTCCTGGCTGAGCGCCACGGGCACCTGGCGATCAAGGTAGTCGGTAACAGTTGCGCGCCCCAGGATCGTGCCGTTAAGCGCAAGCGTTTGCATGCGATAGTGAGTAAAACCAAAGTCGAGCAAGTCCGCGGCCTCAATAAAGCGCGTGGCCAGATTGTTCGTGCCTAAGACGATGGCGTAAAGCTGGACACCCTGGCGCGCCGCGCCTGTCGCTACCGAGTAACCGGCCGCGTCGGTAAAGCCGGTCTTAACGCCATTGGCGCCGTTATACATGAGCAACAGATCATTGGTCGTCTTGTATTGGTGCGTCGCTATATTGGTCACGATCTTTACTTCACGCGTCCCGACAACTTCCCGAAATTCGGGGAGCGTCATCGCGTAGCGCGTCATGGTGGCAACGTCATTGGCCGTGCTGTAGGGGCCCTGGTCCACGACGCCGTCGGGGTCAACAAAATGCGTATTGACCATGCCCAGCTCTTTGGCTTTGGCGTTCATGCTGTCAACAAATGCGGGCACCGTGCCACAGGCAGAAACCGCAAGCGTTATCGCCGCATCGTTACCCGAAGGTATCAGCAGAGCCTGGAGGAGCTCATGGCGCGTCATCACCTCGCCGGGTTTAAGGCCAGCGGTGCTGTCGCCTGGCTCCAGCGTAAACGGAGGCACCGTGATCTTTTTGTCGGGATCAAGTTTTTGTATCGCGATGATCGCCGTCATGACCTTGGTGATCGACGCTATCTGGCGGCGCGCGTCAGGGTCGCGCGACCAGAGGACCTGCCCGGCGCCGGTCACCAACAGGCCGGACTTCATCGTGACATCCGGCATGCTGCGCTGCGGCAGCTTCAGCGTGGTATAGGGCTGGCTCCCGATCGTATCGGTGGCCCGTACGACGGCAGGCGCGCTTGCAGGCGCCTGCAAGAAGACCCCTGTCAGCGCCAGAATCAGCGCCACTGTCAGCGCGCCAGCACGGCGCCACAGTGGGAGCGTCGGCGCAGGCGCCTCAGGCGACGGGCGAGAAATCCGGGGCCGAGCCCTAAGCATGCAGCGCGCCGTCATCGAGAACGCGGTAACCTTCCTGCTCCAGCAGCGCGACGGCCCCCGGATCGCTGAGCTTAAAGACATTGATAGCCTGCTTGGTCAGCGGGTTAACAAAGACATACGAGTACGCGATATTTACCTCGTTGTCAGATAAGAGCTCAAGAAGGCGCCCCAGGCTGCCCGGCTCATCGGGGATCTCGACGGCGCAGACTTCGGTCAAAGTTCCGGAGAAGCCCTGCTGCTCCAGATAGTCCTTGGCAGAGGCCGGGCGGTCAACAAATATCCGCGCGACCCCATAATCGCTCGTGTCGGCCAGAGAGAGCGCGTACATATTGAATCCGCCCTCGCCTAACGCGCGCGACAGCGCGGCCAGGCGTCCCGGGGCGTTCTCCAGAAAAATCGAAAGCTGCTGTGCCATCTAGTTCTCCTTACGATTGTCAATCAGGCGCTGCGCCTTGCCCTCGCTGCGCGCGATGCTCTTTGGCTCGACAAGCCTGACCTGCACCGATATCGCAAGTGCCGACTCGATCTCTGCGCGCACCTGACGCTCGATAGACTCAAAGCGCGCAATTTCATCAGCAGGAAAGTCCGGTTCGATTTCTACTTTGACCAGCACTTTGTCCATGAGGCCCTCGCGGCTGACGATGATCTGATAGTTCGAAGACACGCCGGTGACCCCGGTCAGCACCTGCTCGATCTGGCTGGGAAAGACATTGACGCCGCGAATGATGAGCATGTCGTCACTGCGCCCGCGCAGGCGGTCAAGACGGCGCAGAGTGCGCCCGCAGGAGCAAGGCTCGGTAATAAAGCGGCTGATGTCGCGCGTGCGGTAGCGCAGCAGCGGGATGCCCTGTTTGGTCAGGGTCGTAAACACGATCTCGCCAAACTCGCCCTCTGGTACCGGGCGCAGAGTCTGCGGATCGACGATCTCAGTCAGGAAGTGGTCCTCGTTGATATGCAGGCCGTGCTGCGCGCTGCACTCAAATGCGACCCCCGGGCCCAGTATCTCTGAAAGCCCATAGATGTCATAGGCCTTGATGCCAAAGGCCGATTCAAGCTGCTCGCGCATGCCCACCGACCAGGCCTCCGCGCCAAAAACGCCAAAGCGCAGCGGGAAAGCCGCGGGGTCCTCCCCCAGCTCACGGGCGGTCTCGGCAATAAGCAGCGCGTAGCTGGGCGTACAGGCAAGCCCCGTCACGCCAAAGTCACGCAGGAACTGGATCTGGCGTTTGGTGTTGCCGCCCGAGGCAGGAATGACGCTTGCCCCCAGATACGTCGCCCCGTCATGCAGGCCCAGGCCGCCGGTAAATATGCCGTAGCCGTACGACACCTGGATGATGTCATGGGCGCTGGCGCCCGCAGCCGTAAGCGCGCGCGCCACGCACTGCGCCCACATCTGCAGGTCATCGCGCGTATAGCCCACGACGCTGATCTGGCCGGTCGTGCCGCTGGAGGCATGGATGCGCACAATATCGTCGAGCGGTGCGCTGAACAGCTTATAGGGGTAGGCGGCGCGCAGGTCATTTTTGACCGTGAAGGGCAGCGACGGCAGATCCTGAAGCCCGCCTATGCGCGCAGGGTCGATGCCAGCCTCGTCAAAGGCCTGACGATAGAAGGGCGTCGAGTGATACAGACGCTCTGCCAGCTCGCGCAGACGGCGCGACTGGAGGTCCTCAAGCGCCTGGCGGCTCATACATTCGTCGTGTTCCTGGTAATACGTTTCAGACATCATGCTCTTTCCTGATAGTCATGGTTGGTGGTCCGGCTACATTCGGGCGCCCGGTAGCCTGCGGCGCACCGCGCCGCGCCACGGCGTCTACTGACTGCTCCGGGTCGCGCCGGACGTAGGCGCAGGATCGGGGGTCGGCGTCGGGGTCTGACCCGGTGTCGGGCTCGTCGTCGGCTTTGTGCCAACCAATATGATTCTCTCCTCTGTCCGGTAATTGCTGACAAACGTTTTCGTAAAGACCACAGAACCGTCACTTTGCCGGGTCACGGTCTGGGTAAAGGATACCCGTCCGCCGCCGCGTCCCTCCTGCTTGACGGTTTCGGTCCCCACCGGAAGCGTCGGGTCATCGACCCGTTTTTCCGGCGGCTTTGTATGCGAAAGCCAGGACGCGGGCCCCAAGGTCACGTTATAGCCCGGATCAACGCCATAAAAGGAGACGGTTACCGAGCCCCGCGTGGAGCTGGTCACGATCAGGATCGCATGATCGAGCGAGTTAACAAACTTGAAATCAGGCGCGGGCCATGACACGGCCGCGTCGCGCCCCAGAGGATAGCTGCTGATAAAGAGCGTGTGGTTGGTACGCTCCGTGATATTGACGCCAGAAAGCAGAGCGGCGTTAAACAGCGTGGTGTTGACCTGGCAGATGCCGCCGCCAACCTGCGAGGTCGGCTGGCCGTCAACGATGGCGCCCGCCTCCTGATAGCCCTTTGCGGCGTTGGCCTCGCCCACCGTGCCATTGAGCGAAAAAGTCTTTCCCGGCATGACGATGGCCCCGTCAAAAGCTTTCGCCATGAGGGTGATGTTTGTCAGGCGGGCAGAATTTCCGCCCGAGAAGTACGTCGTGTAGGTTGAGATGCGCTCTTTAATGCCCAGCGCCTCGGCCTTTTCTGTTGTCAGCGCCGGCGCAACCTCGCGGGTCTCGACCGTGACTTCTTTGGGGCCGCCAGAAGATTGCATCTGTGTGGCAAGTTCCTGGGCCAGTTTAACCGGATCGGCCCCCAGCCCGTTTTTACCGGGGATGACGGTGACCACGCCACCTGCGGCCTGAAAACTGGCGTCTACCGGCGCGGTGCCAACGGTCGCACCAAGCAAGGGAATGATGTTTTTGGCAACAATATCGCTTCCGACTACCGGTATCAGACGCACATCGCCCGTCGTCTCGGTACTTCCTCCCCCGCCTTTGTTGCCGATCCCGTTGGCGGGTGCGGGGAGCTTAAGCTGGGCGGTGTCCTTATCCAGGTCATTGCTGAGCTTGAATTCGATCAGCTTCTGCAGCATCGCGGGATCAAGCTGCCAGGTTTTATCGTTGTATTTTGCGGCAACGGCGGTCTTGGTGGCATCCTGGGCCACCGTAGCCGCAACACGAGCCTCTTCAAGGCTGACGGCGCGTCGCGCAACCGCGACCGGGGCTTCCAGCGTCTTTTGCCCGGTGATGCTCGCGTGCGTGATCATTGTGGTCAGCTCCTGCTTTTGCAGCGCGGTACCGTCGGCGCCATCGGCAGCCGTAAAGGTAGCGTCTTTTAACGTGACCGACGCATTGACCGGCGCCTTATCAGTCACCTTGGTGATCTTGCCGTACACCGCAGTCTCCTTCTGCGGATCAGGGCTCACCTGAACTGTCACGGTCTGCGTCTTAAAGTACGACAAAAAACGCGTCTTTGCCGCGGTAAGTACATTCTTTTCACGCCCGATCTGCCAGGCGTCAGATACGATCTTTGCCGTATCGTAGCTGGTCCCCAGATCTGCCGGGGTGATCTGCCAGCTCTGCTTGCCGTAGGTAATCGTTATGGCGCGCTTTTGCCCGCGGCTGAGCTCGTCTGCTAAATAGGTCCGGGCATCTTTGCGGGTCTTCCCACCCAGGTCGATCGTATCGGCTTTAACTCCATGATGAATCTTTCCTGCATTTACCGCTAAGTCCCCCACGACCATTAACGCAAAGAGCAACACGACCGATCCTGCAATGATCAGTATCCGCTGCTGCCGGGCTTTCTGTTGCCGGGCCTGCTGCTGTTGTTGCCGTCGTTGACGATACTCCGTCCTCGGCGCTTGTTGCGCATCTTTCGTCACGCGAAATCCTTTCAGAGAAAAACGTTAAGAACATTCTCCCCCTCGAAGTGTTACCTGAGTAGACTTAAGTAAAAAATCCCGTATCCTATGCTACCTGAGAATAGTAAGAGATGGGGGAATTGTTCACTGATTTGTTATCGAGCGCGCCGCAATAATTTCAACGCGATCACGATATAGCAGGCAAAAGTAATGATCGAAAGCGCCGTGCCAATATAGACCAGCCAGATCCCGGCAGGGACCACCTGGGCATTAAAGCCCGGGAGCGCCGGCGAGCGCGTCAGGCCGAGCCCGGGAATCTTCATGATGTTTGCGATCAGCCAGGAAAACCCGGCCAGCAAAAACACGGTCGTCGTTTTGCCCGCAAACAGCACGTCGATGCGCCCGATGCCAAAGTGGTGCAGCGGGATGGTCCCCAGCAGCAAAATCAGGTCGCGCGCAATAAGTATGACCAGAATCCAGAGCGGAAGCCGCCCGACGATATAAAGCCCGATCAGGCCCGCCGCAATAAGAAAACGGTCAACAAAGGGATCAATCAGTTTGCCCAGCTCAGAGACCTGGTTGGTGCGCCGCGCAATCTGGCCGTCAAGAAAATCGCTGGCGCCTGCCACCGCAAAAAGAACAAAGGCTAAGATGTCGTGCGCGCCTCCAATAAGCACAGAAAACGCCAGAGGGACCATCATGAACCGGATGAGCGTAATGAGGTTTGGTACTGTATAGACCTGACGCAGCAGGTCGTCAGAACGCGACGCGGTGTCCTTTTCCTGCGAGGTTTCCTGCGAGGTTTCGCGCGAGCTTTCCTGTGTGGGCCGGTCTGCCATTCAGCACAGGACCTCGCTTCCGACGGCGACGAACTTTTCCACCAGTTCAGGAACCGTCAGGCTCTGCTTTTCTGCCCCGCTGGCTTCAAACACGATGCGCCCTTCCTGCATCATGATGAGGCGGTCCCCAAAACGCAGGGCATCGCCCATATTGTGAGTGACCATCAGCGTGGTCAGCCGGTGCTCGCGGACCAGCTGCAGGCTGATCTCCAGGACTTTGGCGGCCGTCTTGGGGTCAAGGGCCGCCGTGTGCTCGTCTAAGAGCAGCACCTTGGGGTCGCGCAGCGAGGCCATGAGCAAGGTCAGGGCCTGACGCTGCCCGCCGGAGAGCAGGCCGACACGCGCCGTCAGGCGATCCTCAAGGCCCAGCTCAAGGGGCTTAAGCATCTCTTTGAACAGCGCACGCTCCGTACGCGTCACGCCGCTGCCCAGGCCGCGCCGTTTGCCGCGCCGGTTTGCAAGCGCCAGATTTTCCTCGATGGTCATGCTTGCGGCGGTGCCCAGCATTGGGTCCTGAAAGACCCGCCCGATGACGGCAGCACGGCGGTGCTCAGGGCTGAAGGTCACGTCTTGCTTGTCGATGTAGACACGCCCTTCGTCGCTGCTTACGGCGCCCGCGACCACATTGAGCAACGTGGACTTGCCGCTGCCATTGCCGCCGATGATGACCACGAATTCCCCACGCCGCATATTCAGACTCACGTTGCTGAGCGCACGGCGTTCATTGGCGGTGCCCGGATAGAAGGTCTTGCTGATGTTCTTACAGAGCAGCATCATGCCGCCTTGTCACGCGACCGCGTAATGCCTTAATTTGCAGTATTGCCGTTGGCAAAAACAAAGCAAGCGCTACCGTAATTGCGGTAAAGAGCTTCAGGTCAGTTGCCTGCATGCCCGCCTGGATAACAAACGCAATGATAATGCGATACAGAATCGCTCCCAGGCTGACCGAGATCAACGAATGCAAGGTCGAGGACTTCCCAAAGAGCACTTCGCCGATAATAAGCGAGGCCAGGCCGATCACGATACAGCCGATGCCCATCTGCACGTCTGAGTAGCCCTGATACTGACAGAGCAGTGAGCCACCCAGACCAACAAATGCATTGGAGAGCATAAGCCCGACCGTCTTTGACATGTTGATGTTGATACCCTGCGAACGCGCCATATCCGGATTGCTGCCGGTCGCCCGTATTGAACAGCCATAAGAAGTGCGCAAAAACCAGGTGCAGAGCGATAACACGGCTATCACGCCGAAGCCTGCCACCAGGATGGTCGTCACATTGCGATCTCTCCCGATAAACGTCATGAGCATGTCGATGAGTGAGCGGGTCCCCAGAAGCGAGATATTTGAAGTGCCCGCCATGATACGGATATTGATCGAATAAAGTCCGATGTTGGTCAGGATGCCGGCCAAAAGCGCCGGAATTTTCAGGCGAGTATGCAGAAACGCGGTACAGAGCCCGCAGAGAGCGCCCGCCCCGAATGAAATAAGAAGACAGAGGAGCGGACTGACACCATGCGTGATCATGATGGCGGTCGTCGCGGCGCCGGTCACGATGGTTCCCTCGACGGTCAAGTCGGGAAAATCAAGGATCCGATAGGTAATCCAGACTCCTATCGTGACAATGGACCAAACTAAGCCTAAGCCCACGGCGCCGGTGATGATGTCAGTCACTGCTCTTCTGCCTTACTTTTCTATGCCAACGAATCTAGGAAATATCGGCTGGTGCTTTGACATACTGCTGATATTTCTCCGGAATCGTGATGCCCAACGCCTTGATCGTGTCAGCGTTAAAGATAACTGAAGTATCTTGCGGGAACTGAATAGGCATATCGCCCGGGTTCTTCCCCTTCAGGATATCGATAGCCATCTTGGCGGTCGCCTTGCCGAGTGACTCGTAGTCGACACCGATTGTTGCCAGGGCGCCACCCTTAACAAGGCCGGGCTCGCCACCGATTACAGGAATCTTTGCGGCATTTGCAACATTGCTGACCGTCTGCATAGCTGAGGCCATCGTATTGTCGGTCGGGATGTAAATGAAATCGCACTTTGTTACCAGTGATTGTATTGCCTGCTGCACGTCATTAGTACCCGTAGCTGTTGCTTCCTTGACGGTCAGCCCTTTGGTGGCAGCGTACTTCTTTATCACGCCCAGCTGATAAACCGAGTTGGGTTCGCTTGAATTATAGGCAACACCAAGAGTTTTCGCACCCGGAACCAGCTCAAGACCAAGATCGATATGCTCATTAATTGGTCCCAAATCCGAAGTGCCGGTTACGTTATGACCAGGCTTATCGTTTGAATCCGCCAGTTTAGCGGTCGGAAAGTCAGTAATAGCTGTGGCCACGATCGGGATGGTCTGCGTCTGGTTTGCAACCGCTTGCGCTGACGGCGTTGCGATCGCTAAAATCAGATCCTTTTTGGCGCTTACCAGGTGCGTGGCAATCGTATTAAGATTATTCATGTCACCCTGAGCAACCTGGTAGTCGAGCTTGATGTTGTCACCGTCGTTGTAGCCCTCGGCAGCCATTTCTTCTTTGAAGCCCTTATAGGCCGCATCAAGCGCCGGAGCCTCTGCAATTTGAATGACACCGATCTGATAGACCTTTTTGCCTGAACTGCCCGTGTCCGAGCTGTTTGGGTTTGATGAGCCGCAGCCCGCCAGCGAGACCAGCATCGCTACAATCAGCAACGCCGCAAGCGCCAGTAGCCCTTTCTTTGTACCTTTCATCTGATATGCCTCCTTCTTGTCTGCGGTTCCCCGCGTTGGATGAGTACGCTGGAGAATCCCGCAACATGATTGCGAGTGTTACAAAAAACGTCCTCCAGCAGCTGCTAGAGGACGAGCGGAACCCGTGTTACCACCTCTATTCGCCGAAACCTCACAGTTCCGACCTCACCGAGTACCTCCAGGGGCACTCATCGCTGTCACGGGCGAACCCGGCTTGTTCTACTGAGACGACCGCACGCGTAAGCGATCGCTGTTCTTCAAGCAGCTCAGGAGAGTATTTTCAGGAAAGGTCACGCCCCTCGCATCAACCGGGAACTCTCTGTGCGACACTTCAAACCCTACTTGGCTCCGTCAACGCCGATTTAATAATCATACCTGAATTTTGCCGCAAGGAGCAAGATAAGAGAAGGTTTTGGTGAGGCGGCCAGGCGCCGATTCGTAGTTGTCTACTTGGGATGTTTGGTAAAGCGGAGAATGTTTTGGCGAGTGCATGGGCGTCGCGGTGAAATCCGATACGTAGTTGTCTACTTGAGGTTTTCACCGCGGCGGCCAGGCGCCACTAAAATGGTCGGGACGACTGGATTTGAACCAGCGACCCCTTGACCCCCAGTCAAGTGCGCTACCAAACTGCGCCACGTCCCGACACCACTGCGTACAACCGCACGCTGCACGCGAGTATTTACTCTAGCACACCCACAGCGCGCCTGCCAGCCAGAGTGCGCTGGACTATCCAATCAGTTCTGAGATGGCCGCGTCAACCGCGCGCGGGATGCGCGCGTAGAGGCGCGCGGGGCGCAGCATGTGGGTCAGCACCAGGGCGGTCGTAAACTCCTTGGCCGCGTCAACGATGTCGATGTCGTTATAGACCATCTGCGCGCAGCCCTCAACAACCACAAGCGCCTTGATCAGCAGCCCAAAGCCGCGCGGCACCGACACTTTCTGCTCGTTCATGATCGAGAGAAATCCCACGGCAAAACCGCGCACATCACGCGGCGTACACGAGAAGGTACGCCTCATCAGCTCCGCCACGCGGGCGGTGACCTCGTCTTCTTTCTCGTCTGAAACAACCAAGCCCAGCGCGGCCGAGTAGTCGATGGCGCGCTTGGCGTCGGCGTAGACGGTTGCCGCCAGCACCTGGGCGATGGCCTCCTTGTCCTCCTCGCGCACCTCGCCGGTGATGCCAAAGTCGATGTAGCAGATGCGGCCATCGGGCGTCATCAGCAGGTTGGACTGATGCAGATCGGCGTGAAAGCGCCCCAGCACCATCACCTGCTTCATGAACACGTTGGCGCCATACATCGCCAAAAACCGCGCGTCAACGCCCGCTGCCTCGGCCTCTTTGGCGTGGTCCAGATGCCAGCCCTTTACAAACTGCATCGTGAGGACGTGGCGAGTGGTCAGCGGCCAGATGATCGCGGCGGTCGTCACGTAAGGGTCGTCTGCAAAGTCAAAGGCAAAGCGATCGGAGGTGCGTCCCTCACGGCGCAGGTCGCATTCCGAGGCAAGCGAGTCTGCAAACTCTGAGAGCAGCTGGGACAAATTGAAGCGCGCCAGGCGCTTGAAACGCGAAATCCGGTTTATCAGCGGCGTGATGACAGCGATGTCTGCCCTGATTGTCTCTTCGCTACCGGGGCGGATGACCTTGACGGCAAGCTTTGTCCCGGCAGGCAGCACCTCGCCGATGACCGGCGTGTAGTCCGTCCGCAGCGTGGCCTGATAGACCTGGGCGATGGAGGCCGATCCGATGGGCGTCGTGTCAAAGTCGCTGAACAGCTCGTCAAGTGGGCGCCCAAAATCGCGTTCGATGACGGGACGGACGGCCTCAAACGGCGTCGGCGCCACCTCGTCGCGCAGATGCTCCATCTCGAAGACATACTGCGGTGGGAACATGTCGGGGCGGATCGAGATGAGCTGTCCCAGCTTGATGAACGCAGGACCCAGCTCCTCAAAAGCCTCCCGCAGCTGATGGGCAAAGATCTCGCGACGACGCGTGGCTGGTGTCAGCCCCAGGCGCGCTGCAAAAGCGGCACGCCACCAGCGCCGGGTTATCACCCAGAAGATGTGGCGCTTGCGACTCCCCTGTTTCATCGGAGGCCTGCCTTATAGCTTGGCCGCAAGGGCGTCAAGCGTCGCGTTCATGGATTCAAGACGGCCGCGCAGCTCCGCGACCTCAAAACGCAGCTCGGTGACGGCTTGGGCGACCGGGCCTTCATCGGCCTCAAGGGTGGCGTCGGTCCCGGCGGTCAGCTCGGCCTTGATGATGTCCTTTTTGGCGTTGACCATCGCAGCCAGGCCATCGACAAACGCGCCCTTGTCAGCGGCCATCTCGCCCTGCGTCGTGTCATTGCCACGCGCAATACCGGCCTTGAGCGCTTCATCGGCGCTCTCATGCACCAGCTCCCACACGGCCAGAAACTTCATCACATCAGTGTTCGTCAACATGCGATCTCCTCACTATGCCAGACTGCCTATCAGAGCGCCCGTCTGTAGTATAACCCTTTGCCGACCCGGCGCGCCTTATACAAGCGAGCAATAAAGTGGAAATTGATTTTATTAATTGAAGACGGCTGTTCGGGCCATCGAGGCCCTCGCATCCGTTTGACAATCCGGGCAGGCAGTGGATTGTTGATCAGGTTGGGACTTTGCTACTCCGGACAGGCGGCGCGCCGGGTCCCCGCGCCCTACGCATTGATGCATTTCGTTGCAACTCCAAGCCCCTGAATCATGAGGGGTCTTTTTTATGACACAGCCCTCAGGGCCATCGAGGCCCTTCGGTCTGTATGTGTCGATCGTGGCCGGTGATTTTTCGGGCACTGGGCACCAAATCGCAACCGTCGCTCGCGCTCGCGACAAACGTCTCATGAGCGCTTTGAGTACTGGGCGCCGAGCCCCAACTCATGTGTAGCGCGCGGGGACCCGGCGCGCTTTTGTTCGGGCCGAGAGAAGGTCGCTATTCAGCATGCCCTGTAAAAAATCGGTCCTGTACCCATTTCTTTGGATTTGTATCGATGTAGTCCCATATCCTTTGATAATCTTCTTCGTTGCGAATAACATGATCGTAAAAAGAAGATTGCCATAAATTGAAACCCGCCGCTTTACTTGTCACTCTTTTCAATGCGGTAATAACAGTTGAAAGTAGCGCATGAGCAGCCTGAGTTGAGTCCGAATTGTCGTCAGCTTCAATAAGCAAAATCAGATGAATGTGGTTAGGCATTATCACATATTTATCTTCGCTTACGCCATCGTAATGGGCAGGAATTGCCTGAACGGCCCTGTCGACGATCTCGCCATATTTTGAAAGGCTTACACGAAGATTCGTAGTATCGGACTCCGAAATTTTTCCTAATAGCCCACGTCGATCTTTTGTGCAAATTGTAACAAAGTAAAGGCCTTCACGGTTATAGTCATAATCCTGAAGTCGTATATGTTTTCTTTGTTTTCTTTCAGGCACGCTGATTTTCCTTGTAGTAAGCGGTTTCGTATGTATAGTATACGGTCGTTTTGCTTGTGGTTCACTATCATTTTGACCAAAGGCGCGCCGGGTCCCCGCGCGCTACGCATTGATGCAAGCCATTGCTGCTTCGGACAAGGCGCGCCGGGTCGGCACGCGCTACACATGAGTTGGGGCTCAGCGCCCAGTACCCAAAGCGCTCATGAGACGTTTGTCGCGAGCGCGAGCGACGGTTGTGACTCAGTGCCAAGTACCCAAAACACTCACCGGCCACAATCGACCCATACAGACCGAAGGGCCTCGATGGCCCTGAGGGCTGTCTCATAAAAAAAGACCCCTCATGATTCAGGGACTTGTAGTTGCAACGAAATGCATTAATGCGTAGGGCGTGCCGACCCGGCGCGCCTTGTCCGGAGCAGCAAAAGTCTCAATCTGATCAACAATCCACTGCCTGTCTGGATTTTCAAACGGATGCGAGGGCCTCGATGGCCCGAACAGCCGTCTTCAATTAATGAAAACTTCAACTTTTCTCTCGACCCGCACAGAGGCGCGCCGGGTCTCCGCGCCCTACGCATGAGTTGGGGCTCGGTGCCCAGTACCTAAAGCGCTCACGAGGCGTTTGTTGCTTGGGTGATTAGCTCCAGTAATTGCCAGGCTACCTCGAATTTGCTGGCTTTGGCGATGGGGGTGTCTCCTTCTGGGGAGATCACCAGCACCTCGTTTTCGGCAGCGCCAAAACCGATATCTGCGCGCGAGACATCGTTGGCGACGATGAAGTCCAGGCCTTTGCTGGCAAGCTTTTCGCGCGCGTTGCTGTCAACGTCGTTGGTCTCCGCGGCAAAGCCTACCAGCACCAGATCGCGCTTCAGCGCGCCGGCGGCGCGCGCCTCGCTGAGCTGGGTCACGATGTCGGGGTTTTGCACCAGCTCGACGGTGATGACCGTCTCTCCCTCCCGCAGCTCGGAGAGCTCAGAGAGCGCGTACTTCTTGAGCTTGACCTCCGAGGTGATCCGCGGGCGAAAGTCCGCGACCGCCGCTGCCGCCAGCACGATGTCGGCGGTCGCCGCCGCCTGCAGCACCGCCGCGCTCATCTCGCGCGCGCTGGTGACTCCCACAAACTCCAGGCGCGCGTCCACGGGCGCAGGCAGGCTCACCGGGCCTGAGATCAGCGTGACGGTGGCCCCCATCTGCAGGGCCGCGCGCGCCAGGGCGTAGCCCATGCGGCCCGTGGAGTGGTTGCTCACGAAGCGGACCGGGTCAAAGTCCTCGCGCGTGGGGCCGGCGGTGATGACCACGTGGCGCCCCGCCAGCGCCTCGCTGCTGCGCAGCGCGCGCCGCGCCTCATCGGCAATCACACGCGGGTCCGGCAGGCGCCCGGGACCAACGTCGCCACAGGCCAGCTCGCCGTTATCTGCCGTAAGCACGGTGACCCCGCGGGCCTGAAGCGCGCGAATACTTTCCTGCGTGGCCACGTCCAAATACATCTGCGTGTTGGCGGCCGGCGCCAGGATCAGGCGCCCGGTAAAAGCCAGCGCCGTTGTGGTCAGCAGGTCATCGGCCACGCCCGCCGCCAGCTTGTTTACCACATTGGCGGTGCAGGGCGCGATGACAAAGACCGGCGCGGACTGGGCCAGCTCTATATGATGGATGGGCGCGCCGGGATCATCAAAGAGATCCAGAGCGACCGGATTTCCGCTCAGTGAACGAAAGGTCGCTGGCCCCATCAGCTCGGTGGCATGCGCGGTCATGACAACCTGGACGCCGATGTCCTCCTTAACCAGCAGACGAACCAGCTCGCAGGCTTTGTAGGCCGCGATCGAACCCGTGACGCCTAACAGGACGCGCTTATCCATGCTTTGTGCCCGCCGCCCGTGCGTCGCCTGTCGCCCGCGGCGCTGGGTCAACCGGCACTGCAAGCTCGCGCCTGCCAAGCGTAAACAGCGCAAACAGCACGCGCGCAACCAGAAGCGCCAGGCTCACAAAGGCGAGCAATACCGCCGTCTGGATCGTGGTCGCGCGCACCGGCTCGTACTTGAGGAGCGCGCGGATCACTCCGTTTGCCAGCAGCGTCCCTGCCGCCAGCCCCGCCGCAAAGATGCAGAAGCAGGCCAGCGCGTCAACTGCCGTGCGCAGACGCGCCCGCCGCAGAGAGAACAGCCCATTTTTATCCGCACACCGCCAGCCCGGTATGCTAAAGCGGAGCTCGCCCAGCGCATAAATCGCCAGCACCAGGATGACCACTCCCGCGATGCCATAACGCAAAGCGGTCGCGCGTCCTTTGTTGGCCGTAGAGATCGCCTTGACCATCTCGGAGCGCAGCGCGCCCTTGATCTGGTCCGGCGACAGGGCGCCAGCCAGCTTCTGCGGGGTCGAGTCCGCCCCGCCAAACACGTAGAGGTCAGTGGCGGCCACC
Organism: Coriobacteriia bacterium; assembly: GCA_009781115.1. Classification (GTDB taxonomy): domain Bacteria; phylum Actinomycetota; class Coriobacteriia; order WRKU01; family WQUG01; genus WQUG01. The sequence goes on along the minus strand of WQYT01000005.1, from coordinate 2,681 downwards.
TGGCGGGCGGAGCTCACAAAGCGCGCCATGGCAGGCGAGGTCAGCGCCACCCCCTGAAACTCTGACGTGGGGCGCGCCACGGCGGTCACCAGCGCGCTGAAGCGCCCCTGGACCTCGTTGGAGAGCTCGTCGGTCATCTTCACATCAAGGGTGATCGTGTCGCCCGGTCCGACCCCCAGGCGCCGCGCCGTGCGCTGGTCGATGATGACCGGCGTCGTGGCCTGCTTTCTTCCGGATATAAAGCTATTGGAGGCGACCCAGGTTCCAAACAACTGCTTGCCATCCTGGGGTGAAGACGCCAGGAAGTAGCGGAAGCCGTCTGCGTCGGCGTCCCCGTTGACAGTTTTGCCCCGCGCGCTCACCGAGGTCAGGTCCCCTACCAGAAAATAGGCCGCGTGAGCGCCTGCGGGCAGCGTGTCTGCCGTAAGTTGCTGGTCGCGGGCAAGGATCGGGCCGTTGAACCAGGCCGTCCACGCGCCGGTCTGCGCATAGTCGTTCTGATAGTGCGCATAGGCCGACCAGACCCCCAGGGCAAACGCCGCAATCGCAAAGCAGATTACGGCCACAAGCGCCAGGATGCCGTAGCGCACCAGCGTAGTGTGGAGTGACCCGCCGCGGGTGCGGTCCGGGTCCGGGCCCTGGCCTCGGCGCTCCGCTTTCGCCCCGCGTGCGGCAGACGCGCCTGTTACCACCAGTTTAGTTTCAGATGAGTCCAAGTTCTGTTCCCGACTCCTTAAACGCCGCAAAGATCCGTGCCAGATCCTCGTCGGTATGCGTCGCCATCAGGCAGGTACGCAGGCGCTCGGTCCCCCGGGGGACCGCCGGGTGAACAATCGGGCACACAAAAATCCCGCGGTCAAAGAGCGCGCGCGTCAGGTCCATGGTACGGGCCTCGTCGCCCACACGTACCGGCACGATGGCCGTGTCAGTTTCCATAGTATCAAATCCGAGCTCCATCAGTCCGCGCGCGTAATCGCCCTGTACCCGCTGCAGTTGCTCGACACGCCAGGGCTCCTCCTCAATAACATCGAGAGCGGCCATGGCCGTCGCGCACTGCGCGGGTGGCAGGCCCGCCGAGAAAATAAACGGACGCGAGGCATGGCGCATGTAGTTGATGAGCTCGTGGTCGCCCGCCAGATAGCCGCCGACCGAAGGCACCGACTTCGAAAGCGTCCCCATCTTCAGGTCGATGGCGCCATACAGGCCAAAGTGCTCCTCGATGCCGTGCCCGGTTGCGCCCAGCGCGCCAATCGAGTGGGCCTCGTCGATCATGAGGCGCGCCCCAAAGCGGTGAGTGACCTCGGCCAGCGCTGGCAGGTCGGCCATGTCGCCGTCCATGGAAAACACCGAGTCGGCGATGACGAGCATCGTCTTGTACTTGCCCTGGGCGCGGCGCAAAATGCTCTCAAGATGCTCCATGCTGTTGTGGCGATAGGTGCGCCAGCGCGCACCGGACAACATGCAGCCGTCAACGATCGAGGCATGGTCGAGCTTGTCCATGATGACCAGGTCGCCGGGACCGGTCAGGCCCGTGATGATAGCCATGTTGGTCATGTAGCCGCTGGTGTAGACGCAGGCGTCGTCGCGGTTGACGAACTCCGCGATGCGCGCCTCCATGCGCTCGTGCAGGTCAGTCGTGCCCGTCAGCAGGCGCACGCCACCGGCGCCCGTGCCGTACTCGTCGATTGCGGCTCGTGCCGCCGCCTCAATTTTGGGGTGCCCCATCAGGCCCAGATAGCTGTAGGAGGCAAGCATGATCATCTCGCGCCCATCGGCCATCGTGACCGTGTGGTTGACTTTTCCGTGCACCGGCTGTAAATAGAAGTAGCGATTAGCCGCCCGCATCACCTCTTCACGATCCGTGTATTCCTTAACGAGCTCGGTGATGCCATCTTCAAAATCAGCGTGATGCATGGGGCCTCCTCGGTCTGGCGCATGAATGTATACAAACTTGTCTACACGATTATAACAGAGCACCCCCCACCGTTTACGTACTGAAGCCCAAGCGCAAAAAAGGCCCGCATGCCCTTGAGCGGCAAAAGTGCGCCGGTCCTCTTTCTCTCATCTGGCGCCAGCTGGTAATGTTCTGACTGGCAGAGTCTGTGTAGACTGCGAAACGCCCGGAAAACAAGCCAGTGGCTTGTTTTCAGTGGAGCAGGGGCTATGCCCCCCGCGACGACCCGGCGCGCCGCCTGGCCGGCCCGCGTGGCAGAGGGACTGTCCTTTTGCCACGGAACCTGAACTATCGGTTTATCGAGGGAGTAAATTCAACCTTAAGTGTTGTGTTCATGGCGGCAGCAAAACGTTTCAGCGAGGACCTGTCCTTGTCTCCGATGACAAAACGGGGACTGGACCTGCTATACTGAAGTCAGAGGTGAGCCTGTCATCCCGGACGGGCGAGCGCCTCATTTTGTTGAGAAGCCGCCTTACCCGTTAGTACGGATCAGGCGGCTGCCTTTGTATAGTACCCATAGGTACTGCAAAAGTATTGCGATTGTGGGGTACTGCGTAGCTATTGCTACGACAATGCCGAACCAATCAATCATGGGTCACCCCCTTTCGCCCCCCGATCGAAGAAGCACAGCCCCTTTCTCTCGTGGTGACTATTACGGAGGCGCCCGCGCCGCCTGCCAGACAACAGGCTCAGTCAGGACTTTATCAGAGGGCGCTTACCGTTTTCT
>WQYT01000004.1 GCA_009781115.1 Coriobacteriia bacterium | reverse complement strand
CCTGGTCGCCCGCGCCGGTCGAGTAGATCTTCGTGACCTGTTGGAGGTCGACTGCGACCGCCATCAGTTGCCGCCCTTGAAACCAGAGCCAGGATCAGCCTGCTGCGCCGATCCTCCGCCGCCATTGTTGAAGGTTCGTACGTTACCGCCGCCGCCGTTGTAGTTCCCGCCGCCGATCCGCATACCGCCGCCGCCGCCGAACAGGCCCCCGCCCGATGACGAGTTGGAACTCGTCGACGCGGTCGTACCGGATATCACGATGTCGCCTTGCGACAGCCCGGACTTGACCTCGGTGTAGCTGTCGTTGGCAACGCCGACCGTGACGGTGACCGTCTTGAGGTTGGTCGTGTCCCCATTCTGTGCCACCCGCACGGTATAGGTACCGTCAGAGCCCTGATCGATAGCGGTGTTGGGCACCATCAGCACGTTTTTGACCGAAGCCGTCACGATTTCTGCGGTGACACTCATGCCCGGGCGCAACTGCGGATCCGGCCTGGTCAGCGTCATCGTAACCGAGAAATCGACCAGGCTGCCGGAACTTGTGCCGGTCTGTGCGATCTGAGTGACTACGCCGGTTGACTCGATACTCGGAAACGCACTGAAGCTGAGCCGCACATTCTGCCCGGTTTTGACCGAAGACACATCGGATTCGCTGACGCTGATGTCAGCGGTCATGGCCGAGCTATAGTCGCTGATCTCGACCGCCGCGCTACTGGAGGAGCTGTTGTTGTTTGAGTTGTTGTTGCTCGAATTGCCCAGTAAGGACGAGTAATCATTGGAAGAATTGTTGTTCGATGAGTTGTTGTTATTAGAGGCGCTGCTGGAGCTGCCGGTCACACTGTCGCCATTTTTGACACCCAGCGCCGTGACAATACCGGACGCAGGCGCCGTGACCGTTGTCTTACCCCGGTCCTTGACCGCATTGTCGTAGTCAGACTGCGCCGAGGTCACCTGGGCCTGCGCCTGCTTGACCTGCGCCTGAGCCGAAGCGATCTGCGCCGCCCGCTGCGCGTTAGCCTGATTGGCCTGCGCCTGGGCCTGGGCCTTCGTCATACTGGAGGAGTTGGAAGGCTTTGAAGAGGCAGGATTTGCGCTTGAACCCAGGCCCGAGGCAGCCGAACCCGCCCCGCCGTTCCTGCTCTGACTGGAGTTGCTGTTGTAACTATTCTTAGAATTAGAGTTGGCGTTGGAATTGGAGCTGGAGCTGGATGCTGCGGAGTTGAGCACGGACTGCGCCGTCTCAACTGTTGCCGCCCGGGCCGACTTAAGCGACTGCTGCGCAGAAGTGAGCGAGAGCTGAGCGCTGCTGAGGCTGTTTGAGGCGCTTGTGACCGCGGCGGCAAGCGTGCCGTTGTCATCGACCGTAAAGAGCACCGTCCCAGTAGTGACCGAGCTGCCCAGTTTGACCGCCAGGCCCGTGACAGTCCCGGAAACCTGCGCGCTGACCTCTGAAGTTGTGGCAGCCTGAAGCTGCCCTGAGCCAGAAATCGTCTTCTCGATCGAGCCAGTCTGCACCTGAGCGGTAACGTAATCTGAAGCGCCGGACTGGGCTGACGCGCGCCGGATCGCAAGAAACGCAGCCACCAGCGCGGCGATGACCACCACGCCAATAACCACGCCGATGATGATGTTACGCCGCTTTTTCTTCCTCTGCGCCATCTGCTGTTGTTCAGCATAAGCCAGCGCCACCTGCGGATTGTCCGCCGTATAGACCGGCACGGCCTCCGTATAAGTCACCGGGGATTGCGCGGCTGTCTCTGGCGCTGCCGACGCTGCTGGCGCCTCCGGCGCCTCCGCAGGAGCCCCGCTTTTTCCCCGCTCAAGATCCTGACTCACGTCAGTGGCAGGTTGAACATTCTTGTCAGCCATGATGTCCTGGTCCTCGCTTCCTCCTGAAAAATTACTGCTCTTATTTTCCTCTTTCCAGACAGGGACGCAGGCCTGCGCGGCAGAACAACAGAAGTACTGCACACTTCCTCTATAAAGTTACGGAAAACTTACGCAAGCCCTACACCCAAAGAGAACAGCCCATGGACCCAGGGACAAAACGGATTCAGGCGACGATCACGCGTGCCACGGCGATGTCGTGCGCATCGTGAGCGATCTCTGGATAGAACGTCTCCTTGAAGCACAGGCCGATCGTCAGCAGCGTGGCGGGAGCATCTGCGAGCAGTCGGTCATAGTAACCCTTGCCGTAACCCACCCGGTATCCTGCCTGGTCAAAGGCAAGACCCGGCACCAGTGCCACATCGATATCGCAGAGCGCGACCCGCGGCGCGTCTTCGCGCGGCTCGCGGATCCCGAAGGATCCCGGCGCCAGCTCATCTTGCGCGCAAACATGCAGCGTCAGCTTCCCCGTCACGCGCCCGTCCACCCGCGGCCAGGCCAGCTGGGGTGTGTCAGGGGGACGTATAACTTGACACACCGTGGGGTGTGTCAAGTTATACGTCCCCCTGACACACAGCGGATCCAGCTCATCAGGCAGAGGGGCATAGACCAGCACACAGCGTGCCGCGCGCAGCTCGGGCAGCGCCAGCAGCTGCCGCGCTGCGCTCTCGGCTGCATGGGCCCGGCGTGCGTCCGATATCTTCAGGCGCGCCTCCCGGGCCTCTTTGCGCAGATCATCCTTAGTCCGCATGGACCTCAGCGCTCCCTAAAGCTACTTGGCAAGAAGTATCAGTACAGCCTGGTGGATGAGAGGCACTGCCAACACCCAAACAATCAGCAGCACGGTAAAGATGAGCATCATCCAGTTAGCGCTACGCAACGGCGCAATATCGAGATCGTGATCATCGCGCGTAACCGTACGATTGATGCGCGCCATGATTATCAGAGCCGCGATAAGCATCGCCACCAGTTCAGCAATCCCAAAGTAGGCAATCAGCAGCCATTGAAGCGCGGCAAATCCAGAGATGATCCAGATATATAAGGTCAGCACCAGGGTTATCAGCACCGCTGAGCCCACAGCGACCGCCGCAGCATACAAGAAACGCTTGACCTTACGGGGGCGCTCTTCAGCATCAGAGTCAATCAATAGTTCCGCCGCTCGCAGATACCCATGCTGGATCGTGAGCAACGAAACAGGCAGGAAGGTTACCGCCAGCGTAAGCAGAGAGGTCAGGTTATAAGCCATTTGCACAATCCAGGCCCATGAAGGGACTCCCTGACCAGACATCGCAGCCGTATACAGTTGGTTATAGAAGCCAGAAATGTAAAAGCCGAATATTTGTGTCCCCGCAAGCGCGACCAGCCAGATCAGCACCCATACCACGTGGCGCGGCAGAATCCAGCGCAGCGTATCGACAATGCGGTGCCACAGCGTGGGGGGAGCCGCAGAATCTGAGCGCTCGGGCAAACCCGTTGCGAACTCAAGGTCCTCCTGGGCCTCCTCGACCATGACGTCGATGGCGTCATCGATCGTGACCATTCCCAGCAGGTGGTTGTCGTCATCAACGACGGGCACCGCCAGCAGGTTGTAGCGCGCCAGAAGCTTTGCCACGTCCTCCTGGTCCTCGTCCGGCGCAACCTTGAAGAACTTGTCCTCCGGCGTCGTAAGCTCAGAGACCGGCTTATCCGGCGGCGCAACCAGCAGGTCCAGCAGGCCAACGGCGCCCACCAGCTCATCATGGTCGTTGGTCAGATAAAGGTAGTGGAGGTCTTCGTATTTCTCTGCGATCGAGTGCAGGTATTCGGTTGCCTCGCCCACGGTTGCCGTCTGGTTGATAACCGCCACATCGTTGGTCATGATGCCGCCGGCAGACTCCTCGCCATAGCCCAACAGGCGCCGGATGGCCTCGCTATCCTCGTAGCCCATCAGGCGCAGAAGCCGCTCGGCCTTATCGCGCTCAAGGTCACCGATGATGTCGGCCGCGTCATCGGGGCCCATCTCGGCCAGCAGGTTGCTGGCGTGACTCTCGTTAAGCTCATCGATGACGTCAGCCTGAAACTCGTCTTCAAGTTCGCTGATCGTCTCGGCTGCGTGCGCCGCGTCCAGGTGCGCAAAGACCGCCGCGCGGGCCTCCGGCGCCAGCTGCTCGATGATGTCTGCCACGTCGGCCGGGTGCAGTTCATGCAGGCGCTTGTGCGAGACCGAGAGGCGCATGCTGGAGAGGTCACGCCCGGGCAGGTCAATGTAGTTCCAGGCAATGAGGCTGGTCTTGAACTCGCCGCCAAACAGATGCAGCAGCCCGCCGAGCAACTTCTCCGCGCCCGGCGATCTGCGCCGCAGTCTGGCGCCGGTGCTGACTTCTGCCGCCGTCAGGCGCAGGATACCCACCGCATCAGAAAGCTGCAGGTCGTTTACCGTGACGACCTTCTTGCCCATCACGTCAACGATCTGCTTGTCAAGCACGTCGCGCACGAGAAAGATCTCGTCGTCTTGCAAAAAGCCCGGCTCAATGCCGTCTGCTGCCATGCTGAGCGTCATCGCCTCGACCGTGACGTCAGCAACTGAGGACTGCCAGGGGATCAGGATCGTGTCGCCACTGTCCTGCAACGCAGCGATTGCCGTGACCCGGGGAAACACGTCCCCCGCGCTCACCGCAAGATCGCTGACGCGGCCAACCTCGATGCCCTCGCTGTCGATGATTGGCCTATCCAGTAGTTGTGAGAGATAAATCATAGGTTCAATTCTACCTGTTAAGGGGCGCAGCGTCGCTCCCGCGCCACGAAACGGACACATGAGCACGAGCACGCAAAACGCGCGCGAGGCGCGCGAAACTGGCGGATTGCCGCGGTCGGCCTGCGGCCTCCCTCGCAATGACGGGTAAAAACGCGATCGGTGCTGGCTGGGTAGGCGTCGCGAAACGAAGCGGGCTTACCGCCCGTGAGTTTTGCGACAACGACCCCAGCGGGCGCCCAGCGCAACAATCGCGCTGCTAAAGCGCGATCGGTGCTGGCTGGGTAGGCGTCGCGAAACGAAGCGGGCTACCGCCCGTGAGTTTTGCGACAACGACCCCAGCGGGCGCCCAGCGCAACAATCGCGCTGCTAAAACGCGATCGGTGCTGGCTGGGTAGGCGTCGCGAAACGAAGCGGGCTTACCGCCCGTGAGTTTTGCGACAACGACCCCAGCGGGCGCCCAGCGCGTTTTAGCCCGCCTGGGCCTGTTTGTAGGCTACTACCCTCTCGCGATACTCCGGCAGGGAGCTGCCGAGTATCTGGCAGGCCAGGATCGCGGCGTTCTTCGCTCCGTTGATGGCCACGCAGGCCACCGGTACGCCGGTGGGCATCTGCACCATGGACAGCAGGGAGTCCAGGCCGCCCAAGTCGCTCGTCTTCATGGGCACCGTGATGACCGGCAGCGGCGTATAGGCCGCGACCACGCCGCCTAAGTGGGCCGCCTTGCCGGCTGCCGCAATGATGACTTTCAGGCCACGGTCTGCCGCGCCGGACGCCCACTCGTGCACTTTGTCCGGCATGCGGTGCGCGCTGGCAATGATCATCTCGCAGGGGATGCCCAGCTCATCGAGCTGCTCAACACAAGCGTCCATCACTGCGCGATCTGAAGCGGACCCCAAAATGACTCCTACCAGGGGCGTTGAATCTGTCATGTTACTCACCTTTCTGTGATAGTGCCCGCAGGCCGATGTCGCTGCGTGACCAACTGCCCTCAAACGTAATGTGGCGGGCGGCCTCATAGGCGTGCTCGCGCGCGTCCTCAAAACTGTCCGCCAGCGCGGTGACGCAGGCGACCCGGCCGCCTGTGGTCACAACCTGCTCGACCCCGGCCTCATTGGTGCTCACGGTGGTCGCCGCGTGATAGACCTCGACGCCCGGCAAGACCTGCGCGCGACCCAGGCCGGAGATGGGCTTGCCCGTCTGCACGGAGCCCGGATAGCCCGCGCTGGCAATGACCACGCCAACGGCGGCGCGCTCATCAATCTCAAGCGCCGGTTGCTGGGCCAGCGTGCCGGTTGCCGTCGCATACATCAGCTGCACCAGATTGCTCCGGATGCGCGGCAAGACGACCTGGGTCTCCGGATCGCCAAAGCGCACGTTGAACTCAAGCAGCTGCGGCCCGGCCTCGGTCAGCATGAAGCCGCCGTACAGCACGCCGTGATAGTCGATGCCGTCTTCGACCAGCGCCGCGACCGCGCGCGCCATCACCTCTGTCATCTGCGCTTCCTGGCGCGCCGTGATCATCGGCACGGGAGAGTAAGCCCCCATGCCGCCCGTGTTGGGCCCGGCGTCTCCGTCATGGGCGCGCTTGTGGTCCTGGGAGAGCGGCAGCGCCAGCATCGTCGCGCCGTCAACCAGCGCGAGTAATGAACACTCGGGGCCCTCCAGCCGCTCCTCGATGACAACGCGGGCGCCCGAGGCCCCAAACGCGCCTTCAAAGCTGGCGCGGGCGGCCGCCCGGGCCTCCTCGACGCTTTGCGCCACCACTACGCCCTTGCCCGCCGCCAGGCCGTCGGCCTTGACGACCACCCGGCCCGCGCGCGCCTCAATAAACTCGTAAGCGGCGGCGGCATCCTCTGCTGTGAACTCCTCATAGGCCGCCGTCGGCAGGTCGTGGCGGCGCATGAAAGCCTTGGCAAAGGCCTTCGAGCCCTCCAGACGGGCGCTAGCCGCCCCCGGTCCAAAGACCGGGATGCCCGCGGCCCGCAGGCTGTCTGCCAGCCCGTCGACCAGCGGCGCCTCCGGCCCTACGACCACCAGCCCGATGTCATGGGCCTGGCAAAACGCGACAACCGCGTCGTGGTCGGTGACCGTAAGCGCGACGTTTTCTGTGCGCGGCTCAAGCAGGGTGCCGCCATTGCCGGGCGCCACATACAGGCGAGCGGCCTCGTCAAAGTAGTCAAGGCCGCGCACGATCGCGTGTTCGCGACCGCCGCTGCCTATCACGAGGATAGTGAGTTTCAGGGTTTTTTGTGTTACCATAATGTTCCTTTTGCTCTCTCTTTCCTACCGGACTACCTGTTGCCTGTTGGAACAGGCGCGGGGCTAGCGCATAAGTCCGAGCTTATTGCCCAGTACCCAGGCGCGCCGGGTCGTCGCGCCCTACAGGGCCTTTGCCTGACCGAGCCTGATGCCCAGTACCCAGTACCCAGTACCTCAAGTGCCCTCCATCACTTACTGTCGGCGGGGCCAGTCGCGCATGATGGTCTGCTCGCGATCCGGGCCGACCGCGATGATCGACACGGGTACGCCGGCCAGCTCTTCCAGGTAGCCGATGTAGTCGCGCGCCGCCTGCGGCAGCTCCTCAAAAGTCCGGCACCCGCTGATGTCGGTCTGCCAGCCGTCCAGCTCCTCATACACAGGCGTCGCATGATGAAACGCGCTCTGATGGCCGGGCACGGTCGTATAGCGCACGCCCCGGTGCTCGTAGGCCACGCAGACCTTGATGGTCTTACAGCAGCTCAGCACGTCGAGCTTGGTGATGGCCAGATCGGTCAGGCCGTTGACCTGCACGGCATACCTGACCACCGGCGCGTCATACCAGCCCGCGCGGCGCTGGCGCCCGGTCGTGGTCCCGTACTCGTGGCCCGCTTCGATCAAGCGCGCGCCATCGGCGTCAAAAAGCTCAGTTGGAAACGGCCCGGAGCCCACGCGCGTCAGGTAGGCCTTCGCGATGCCCAGCACCCGGTCGATGCGGGTCGGGCCAACGCCGGCGCCCACGCAGGCCCCGCCTGCCGTGGGGTTGCTGCTGGTCACAAACGGATAGGTCCCGTGGTCGATGTCAAGCAGCGTGCCCTGCGCGCCCTCGAACAGCACCCACTTGCCAGCCTCAAGCGCGTCGTTAAGCAGGGGGCTGACCTCGGCCACGTGAGCCTTCAGCCGCTGGCCATAAGCCAGATACTCGTCGGCAATCTCATCGACGGTATAGGTCGGCAGGCCATAGACCTTGGCGAGGATGTCGTTGTTTTCCTCCAACGCCGTGGCGACCTTCTCGCGAAAGATCGACCGGTCAAACAGGTCCTGGGTGCGCAGCCCCAAGCGCGAGGCCTTGTCCTGGTAGGCTGGCCCAATGCCGCGCCGGGTCGTGCCAATCTCATTGGCGCCCAGGCGGTGCTCGTTCGCGCCATCCAGGTCACGGTGCCAGGGCATGATCATATGCGTGTTGGTAGAGATCTGCAGACGCGCGCAGCTGACGCCCTGCTCCTCCAGCGCGTCCATCTCGTCAATGAGCACCCGGGGATCAATCACGCAGCCATTGCCAATGACCGGCACGATATCGGGATACATGATGCCGCTCGGGATCAGGTGCAGCTTAAGCGTGCGCCCGTCGTGCACCACCGTGTGCCCGGCGTTGTTGCCCCCCTGAAAACGCACGACATAGTCGAAGTCCCCACAGAGCATATCGGTGATTTTACCTTTGCCTTCGTCGCCCCACTGGGCGCCTACAATAATGAAACCGGCCACAGACCTTACCTTTCAAACAGGGGTTATCAGTTGTCAGTTGCTTCTCTTGTCCCCAACATCCGTGGGGCCAGCGCACCCACGCACGCTACCAGTTTAGCCTTCCTCAAGATAGGAAGGCGCAACCGACACAAATTTTGTAAACCGCTTGACATAGGAGAGTCGGACCGTACCCGTTGGACCATTACGGTGCTTTGCCACAAAAAGCGTCGCTTTCTGGTTCGGGCTGCGGGGGTCATCCTCAGACAGTACCGCGTCGGCGCCGTCGTCTGGCGTGTCGTCGGTCTTGGTCTTGGTCTTGCGATCTAAGAAGAGCACGATGTCGGCGTCCTGCTCAAGCGAGCCTGACTCGCGCAAGTCAGAAAGAATGGGGCGCTGGTCGGTGCGCTGCTCGATCCCGCGCGACAGCTGCGAGAGCGCGATGATGGGCACGTCCAGGTCCTTGGCAAGGATCTTCAGGCCGCGCGATATCTCGCTGATCTCGACCTGACGGCTTTCTGTGTTGCGCCGGGCGGGCTGCATCAGCTGCAGGTAGTCGATGATGATGAGCTTGTGGCCCTTGACATCATGAAGCCGGCGCTTAGCCTTAGCGCGCAGCTCCATAATGTTAAGCGACGGGGAGTCATCGACGGCCAGATCGAGCGCGGACAGGCGCGACATTGCCTGAGTGATAGCCGCCCATTCCTCATCCTTGATTTGACCGCTGCGCAAATTTGAGCTGTTAACGAGCGCCTCGGCGCTGACCACACGCGCCGTCAGGTCAGCGATGCCCATCTCAAGCGAAAAGAAGCTGACTGAAGTACCGAGCTTCGCAGACTCAATGGCGACATTGAGCGCAAAGGCCGTCTTTCCTACCGACGGGCGCGCGCCCAAGATGATCAGGTCGCCGCCGCGCAGACCGGTTGTCATGTTATCAAGCCAGGTAAAGCCCGTCGGGACGCCGGCCACCGCACCCCCCTGCGCCTGGAGCTCCTCAAAACGGTGAAACGCGCGCGGGAGCTCCTCCTGCAGCGGTGTGAAGTTGTTGGTCAGGCGTTCCTGCGTGACCTTGAAGAGCGTGTCTTCGGCGTCGCTGATGGTCGTCGTCTCATCCTCCGGCGTCTCATAGCCCAAAGCGACGATGCGGGTGCCCGCGCCAATCAGACGCCGGTAGGTGGACAGGCGCAGCACGATGCTTGCGTAACGCTCCCAGAATGCGGTGGTCGGCACGCTCGTGGTCAGGTCTGCCAGATAGTCCCGGCCCCCGACCGCCTCAAGCTTGCCCATGCTGCTGAGTTGATCGGCCAGAGAAAGCGCATCGAAGTTCTCATTGCGCGAAGCCAGACGCAGCATGGCGTCAAAGATCGTCTGGTGCGCCGTCCGGTAGAAGTCCGCGATCGTCAGCTGCGTGAGGGCCTCGTTCTGGATCTCAGAAGACAGGAGCATCGCGCCAAGCAGCGCGCGCTCCGCATTCAGGTCATGGGGCGGTATCCGCCCGCCTGCGGCGCCCGCGCCGCTCGCCCTCGCGCCAAGATTGCTTATTTGAATATCAGGGGTATAGCCCCTGGTCTGTAATTCTGCCATGGTTGTCTTTGTTCCTTTAGCCTGCTGGTTTATTCTCCTGCTTTTTATAATAACGGAGAGCTCAGACATCAGGATCAACAGCGCAGGCACACTGTGAAGAACTACAGGCTCATACCCTGCGGTTTTGCCGCTTTTCCCCACTTTCCACAGAATGACTTTTTTATGCGCCGCAATTTTTTGCGTCACCGCCGCAGGCGAGTAACAATAAGCGCAACAAGCAGCATGACAACCGCGGTTATTGATCCGGTTATCAGGGCAAGCTTTTGTTCGTAGCTCAAGGCGCTGCGGGGCGCAGCCTGTTTTGCTGCTTCAGGCACATAGGGCACACGCGTGCCCCTGACCAAAAGCCGATGGTCATTGATGCCGTACGGCGTGCAGGTCAGAAGCGTCACATAGTCATGGCCAGGGAACAAACTGAGGTCAGCCGTGTTCTGTGGCAGGACCACTTTTATCTGATCGACCTGGTACGCAAGAGTCTGGCCCAGCACATGGATATAGAACTGGTCGCCAACTTTCATCTCCGTCAGGTCAGTAAACATGCGGGCATAGGCAAGACCGGTGTGTCCGGTCAGCACCGCATGTGTACGCAGCCCTCCTACCGGAAGCGAAGTCCCTTCCAAATGTCCGATCCCCTGGCTGAGCGTGTCAGAAGAAGTCCCGTGATAGATGGGCAAGTTCACTTTGATCTTAGGTATCTCGACAGATCCCATCATGCCATCCACGTTAAGGATGGAGAGATAATCTTTATCCAGCGCCATACCGGAGCCATAGATAAACGGGTCATGGACGGGGTTTCCGGCTAAGTCGTCGTTATAGTCATGGGCGCGCTTAAGCTGGGTGGCTGCAACCTTAGGGTCTAAGGCCGCCACGTTTTTTGCATAGGTTGCGACAGCACGGGTAGCATGGAGTTTTGACAAATAGGACGCGACATACGGATAGGAAAGGACCGCAATACCTGCTAAGGCAAGCAGGCAGGTCAGAGTAGTTCTTATCGCGGTTGAGTGTCGCTTCATGGCTCCAATTTTGTTTTCATACCTAAGGGCAAAGGGCAGTTAGGGGGAAGATTAACTGCCCTTTACCAAATAATGAATAGAGACGATAGGGAGAATGTCTCTAATCAACAAACTAAGCATCGCTTCATGGCTCCGGTTCTGTTCATGAGCGACGGGGTGCAAAGAGCAGCAGGGGGGAGGTAGCTGCTCTTTGCAAATATGAAAAGAGACGGAGAGGTAATGTCTCTAATCAACAAACTAAAACAGTGCGATTAAACAGTCTGACTGCCAGCTGTTCTGCTTTTTCTTCTTGTGTTAGCAACCAGCGCTACCGCAGAACCAATCAGCACAATGCCCACAATCGTAAAGACAGCCACGCCAGCAGCGCCGGTCAAAGGAAGCGTAAAGCCATGGGAGTCTTTGACCGTGACAACCACAGTCCAGTGGTTAAGCGTCGTAGCACTGCTGAAGTCAACCTTCACGGGATTGACCAGAATGTTGTATCCTGCAGGAGCCTTCGTCTCAGAAAGCCAATAGATACCGGGGTTGCTGCTGATCACATCAGCCAGGCCCTCGTAAGTAGCTGTGTTGCCGCTTGCGGTATCAAGTGTGATATCAGTAGCTGTGCCGTAATCGGCGGCGCCTACGTCAAGAATATTGCCAGAAGCATCTTCGCGCAGGAAGTCGCCTGCCTTAGCGTTTGCAGAAGAGCTGGCGATCTTAAAGACGGCGCCATTTACCGCAGCACCCGTGATCGAGTCAACCTTGGTGACCTCAACGGTACCGGTGTGAACCTCTTCTTTGTTGCTGGTGATGTCAGTAATCACGTCATCTAAGTTGGTGAAGGTGGCCTTAGCCGTATTGTCTATGACGTCGTGGTGAGCCGCGTCGATAATCTTATTGTTTACCAGCGTATTGATTACGATTTTGACTGAACGAATGTTGTTGGTTTTAAGCCAAGCGATACCATCTGTGTTAAAAGTGACTTTCACGGGAACACTCGCAGTACCTGCAGTGATGGTATAAAGCACAGGGCTGCCTGATGAGGGAACATTGATCGTCGATATTCCGTCAGCTTTCAGTGCAACTATAGGCTCAGTAACGCTGACGTAGGTAAGAGCGTTATCTAATTGGTCGCTCACTTCATAGCTTACGATATCGCTTAGATCAGAAGGGACGGCAGCATTAATGGTCCAGGCAACTGCGTCTCCTACCGTAACTGAGGGCTTGCTGGCGGTCTTGGTCATGGTCAGTTTTTCATTTTTGGGATAGACGTGTACCGGGTTGGTCCAACCGGTACCATCAGCTTTTGCCATAGGGACGGCTACGACAAAAGGAGCAGAAGGAGCCGTAACCCCAAGAGCTGAAGCGTCTTGCTCGATAACCAGGTAGATACCTTGAGCAATGTCTCCGGTTGTAGCGGTTGCATCGTCTTCGGCACCGTTAAGTACAGTGATGATACCAGTGCTGCTTAAGCTGCCGGGAGCAGACGTGATTGAAAAGGTCGTACCTTTTGAGTCGGTGATCTGGGTAGGGGCAGCAGGTGTACCGCCGGTAATGGTAATAGCGCCGGGAGCCGGATAGACGCCCTGGCCGTTTTCTGTGTCTGAATCGATAGTCACTGAATAGACCTTAAAGGTCACGCCACCTAAAGGCTTGGCGTCAGTGGCCGAGGGCAAATGCGAGGCGTCTGCCGCCTCACCGGTGCCGGGCCAGGTTGCCTTAGAGGCGTCATCCATCAGATACTTGTGGATAATCAGCTCTCCTGTTTGCGGCGGGGCTGCCATAAGCGTTGTTGGAAGCAGCATCGCTATCATCGCGACGATGACCAGCAGCACTCCTGCAAGCCGTATGCGTTTCGTGTTTTCCATTGTTATTGTTCCTCCTCCATAATAAATGTATGTCATCTATCTAAACAGCTTTGCTTACCGGCCAAAGGTAGGCTCAGCTGGAATTTCTGTCAGGCGCCTGTTGTCCCACCTGCTGCCCCTTTTGCGTGTCGCCCCCTTCTCCTGAAAAGTGGCGAGAAGTACAGCGCCAGGCCAACAAGAACTACGCCTGCAACCACAAACAGAAGCACACCAAAGTTCCTGCCCGTAAAAGGCGCCGCCCAACTGGGATAGTTGTACAGGACTAAGTTGTCGTCGCTGTCATGGGAAAACGCCATGGGCGAGCCCTGCGCGGTAATTGAGACCTCTCCGGTTGTGTTATCTACGCTCAGTATCCAACAGCCCGCTGGCAGTGCGTAACCAGGCAGGGTCTTAGTCTCCTGCAGCAGGTAGGTGGCCCCTGCCTCAAGGCCTTCAAAGCTGACTTTTCCGTCGGGGGCGGCGCTTTGTGCGGTCACAGCGCCAGAAGTGTCCCAGTCATCTTTGGCGGCATTTTGCGGGGTCAGCTTAAACTGCACGCCGATAAGCGGGTCCTCATTTGTGGCGCGTTTATAGAAGACAAAGTCATAGGCGCTGCTTTTCTCATACACATAAATGATGGTCGCGTCATCATCAATACCATCGATCAGAGGCGCCGGTGGATCGCCATAGATAAGCGGACTAGAGTCATCCCCACGCTTATAGCCGATATAGGTGTAATTCTTAATAGCAGGGGGCGGCAGTTCCTTGCCCTCCGGATCATCTAAAGGATTAAAGACATATCCTGCGGGCAGGTCATCGTGGACAAGGTCCCCCCAGTTGTCATCATCAATCACGTTACCTTCAGTGTCATGAAATTTTTCCGTAACAACATAGGTTGTTGAGAAATACAGAGTAATATCTGTTCCAGCTGGCACGTTTCCCGGAGTTCCCTCCAGGATCGTTGTTCCTCCGTCAAGTGAATACTTTCCCGTGTAGGTATAGGTCTTGCCTGTGAGCGAGTCAACAAGATCGTAGGTGAGGTGCTGACTATCATCAGTTCTGGTCACAGAAGTCGTGTCAAAGTTCTTATAGTTTTGCGCTGTGACAAAATAGTCCTCTGAAATATGTAGGACATGAGTGTGATTGTTGTCGTCAACAAAGTGGACAATAATCGGATAGGTCGGTACGTGTATCTGTGGCTTGGGATAATTCACCACCCAGTTATCCCCGCTATTGGTCAGGTTGGTATAAGAAAAGGTTGCCGAGCGATTGGAGTCGCGCACCCAATGCCCGTCAACCTTGACAGCGTCAGGCCCAGTGTAGAGTTGGGTACCATCTTCGCAAGTCGGAGGCGCCTCCACGGTGATATTAAGCTTTGCGGTACTGCCCGCAGCTAAAGATTGCGGAATCATCCAGGTAACAACATAATCGCCATCGGCATTCTTTGTCACCGTAAGCGACTCGCCCGTAGCTGTAGTGACCGCATTGAGCGGCAGCGTCGTAAAGTCACCCAATGACAAAGCCGTGTAAGGCGCATCCGGGTTGGCGATCGAAGTCTTTATGCTGGTCAGAGCAAAATCGCCCGGTATCACATCAGTGATAACTGAGCCTGCGTCGATGGTCGGGATGACGGTGCTATGCTCCTCAATACCGGCATGTGCTGCTAAGAAAGCCTCGGCACCCGCTCCCACTTGGTCTGCCGGGTGAAAGAACATATCGCTGCTCGTCGCAATATCATTCTGCAGCATAGTTTCCGCATCCACGCTGTCATCCCCAAAAAGAATCGCATAAACCGCCGGCACAATACTGCCATCCGTGCTTCCCCCCTTTAAGATCTGTGCTGCTTTTTGTGCAGCAGCGACCCCTTCAGCGGTATCGCCAGCACTTGGCGCACCCGACAGCGGTGAGCCGGAATCAAAAGAGAGTACCTGCGCCCAAGTATTCGCTTTATCAACATACGCAATGTTAGTCAGTCCATCAGTCATAAGAACTGCGTTGTAAGAATAATAAGATTGCGGCAAATTTCCCGGTACCGCCACGTTTTTTGAATCATCCAGCATGGTAATCGTGCCGTATAAGCTGGCTTGGATATTTGTGCTATCACGTCGATAACTGGCATCAGCGGCGCCATAGCCCATGCCTGGCGTACCAATGTTATAGCCTGTTCGCCCAGTATCGAAATCATAATCGGGAATAAGAAACTCACCGGCCCCATTCGGAGAGTTGGTGCCAACGATATCCGGATTATCCAAGTGTTCGATTATACCCAACAGATCAGCAACCGTCAGACCCATCTGGTCGCCATTGCTATCCAAAAGATTTCCCTGAGCGTCAACCGATGCCCAACCCAGAGGATCCCCTTTATTGATAATGCCATCCAACCCAAGACGGAACTCTGCCCAATATCCCCGAAACATGGTCATAGAAAGATAGTGTGTCGTGTTATAGCTGCCGTCTTTGTTGATAAAATACGCCTGCACAAATTGCTTGGTAGCTTCTACCAACTGGGTAAGCCGCGTTTGGCCTCCCATATCCATACGCAAACTTGAAGTAATGTCAAGTGTCAAGACAGTAAAGACGGGGCCTGGAGTTGGAGTCAGATTATTCCCTTCAGCAGTCAGACTGATGTCAAAGGCGTTATCTGAGCCTGACACAAGGTTAGTCTCTTTGCTGGTCGTCGCAAAGGTACAAGACGGTCCATCCGGATAGTTGTAGTTGATGCCCAGATAGCTTTGCTCCGGCACATCTTTTTCCGTTTTGTTGGGAGTAATCGCATAGGGTTGCTCCCCCTCATTTTCAATGCTGAAGACATCAACCAGCGTACCGGTACCGGTTTCTTTGGTGGTAATCGTCAGTTTATTCGCTGTAACGCCAACTAAAGAATACTGAGGATTTTTGGTTTGAGAATCAACTGCCGTGGTAGCCTTTTTCTCTTGGATATCATAGCATTTACTTCCGCTACCAGAATTGAGCACCATATAGACGGTACCGACCGGATTGACTAGATCATTTCCTTTGTTATTTTCATCGATAGTGACGCCGCCAGATACTAACGGACCACCCGTGCTGGTAAAAGGATAGCTGCGCGTATAGCAGTGGTCATGACCGGTCAGGACCAGGTCAACGTCATACTCTGTCATCAGGTCTTCAAAACCAGCCAGCGAATAAGCATTGATGCCGGGATCATTTGAGTGAATGGCCTCACTCTGTTGACTTTTATGAGTCTGCACCACCAGCCAGTCATACTTTCCCGCACAGGCCGCCGTAGCTGTTGCCAGCTCATGCCCAAAGGCGCTGATATAAGGAGTGGCGGCTGTAGCATTTGCCGGAGCAGCCGTCGTATCAAGTACGACAAATAGAACATCATTATAGAGGTAGTAATAATCTTTGAGCGCCACGCCACTCACGATGGTATTTGAGTCATTGACAATATTGTAGTGATACCCAAACATCTGAGGCGATAATCCGTTGACTAGCGTGTTATCCGCCTCGTGATTGCCCTTGGTCACCGCATAAGGCATAAAACGCCCATTCTGATTTAGGCCGTCAGTGAAACTTGTATACTGGCTCTGTTTAGCCGCGATGCCTGCGGCGCCTTGCGCCACGTCATCTACCTGATCTCCCATACCAGCAATAAAACTGGCACCGGCGCCTGTGATATCGGCAACGGTATTTTTCCAGGCAGCCGCATCACTGGCAGTATTTCCAGAGCCTCCGATTTGCGGGTCGCCTACTGCGGCAAAGGTAAAGCTGTTTGCGCCTCCCGTTTTTACGGTATAGACAGGGCCGTAGTTGGCGCCGTCGCTTGAAGCCTGAAAGCTGTAGGTTGTATTGGCGGCAAGCCCGGTAACGGTAACCTTGTTGGATTTTTTACCCGTCTCGGCCGCAGCCTGCACGCCTGCAAACGGGGTGGCAATGCCCGCAACTTTGACGCGCGGGGTACCCGATACCGTGTCGTCACAATACCAGCTGAAGTTAAGCTGGCTGGCGTTAGTCCCCATGTTGATGATCAAATCCGAGGGATCAGAAAGCGACGCGGCTTGCGCGGCCTGACCAGAAACCCCCGTAGCTCCCAGCACGCTCAGGATTACGGCGCCCGCCAGCACAAGATTTACTATGCGCCTCCACTGCCTGATCTTAGTTTTTCTATTTGCTTGTAGCCTCATTGCGTTCCCTCCTCGTTTAGTGACCAGCAGTCACATTAAGCCCATATGATTTCTTGTTCCCCGTAGAATAAGGAACCTTCGACGTACCGCCCTTGCGTACCTGATAATCTGTGATGCGTGCCGCATGATCAAAGCTCGCCTTAAGAGAGCTGCGCGCATCATGGAGCCGTTTATGGGTCGTTGCCACAGAGATATCAAGCATCTCTGAAATTTCATGTGCAGAAAGTTGAAAAAAGTGATGCAGAATGAAGGTGGTTCTTTGTATCTCCGTCAATTTGCTGACCATATGCAACAGCAGATCATAGTCTTCTTTTACCTCCAGGGATTTTTGAGGCAGAAAACCCGTGTAAATAGTTTCAGGCATCTCGCCGTCATCTTCCTCGGATACATCCAGCGAAGCTGTTACCATCGATGCCTTAGTTTTGCGCAACCGGCATAACGACTGACAGTAGACTATTGAAAACAGCCAGTTTTCAAAGTGTTCTGGTTCATGCAAGGTATCAAATTTTGTAAAAAGATACAGAAATGATTCCTGGATCACTTCTTCTGCATCAAATTCATCACGCAAAATTTTGTTGGCTGCATGAAAAACACGATCGTAATAAATACTGTAAAGTTTAGAGAAGGCTTCAGAATTACCTTTTTGGGCGCGTTTTACCAAATGCACCAAATTAGTGGTGAGCCCCCCCCCTTCATTTTTTTGCTCTGCTCTGCGCTGGGTTTCCCTCTCACGTGTGACCTCTCCCGCGATGTACCCACATGTTTTTGCGTCCTGCACAAAAACACATCCTCCATATTGGTGGATGCAAAATAAACCAAAAACTTACCAAATCCATTAACAATTGTTTAAAATTAATTTTCCAAAACGATATTCCCCCCTGAAATTAATCCCCACGAGTAATTTCTCAAACATGGCATCATTACTGCAACTACCTGCATAGCAAGAGCAGCATTTTTTAAATATTATAATTTGTGCCTAGATGACTATATCACAAATATGGATATTTATGTGGCTTTTTGCCTAAAAAGAAAGCGGCCAAATGGCCGCTTTCTTGCAGTGAACAAAGTTGAATGACAATCAACACAGCAGAGCTGCGCAGAATGACAATGGAGCGCCTAGTCTTCTGCGGCCTCCGCGTCTGCGTCAGGCGCAGCGTCATCGGGCTCAGGTTCGGCCTCGGGCTCAGACTCAGCAGCAGGCGCGTCGGGGGCGTCATGCCCCGCAGAGTCGTCGCCTTCTGCAGCCCCTTGCTCAGCTTGGGCAGCTGCGCTGGCTTGCGCGTCGGCAGCAGCCAGGGCCTCGGCCTCGCCGGGCTCCTGCTCCTCGGCGCCTTCGCCAACCACGCTGACGGTCAGGCGCGCCTTGATCTCGCGATAAACCGCGATCTCAACGGGGTGCTCACCGATGGTCTTGATAGCGCCATGGGTCTCGATCTTATGCCGATCAACTTCGACTTCATAGGCTTCCTGGATCGCGTCTGCAATGATCGCGGCGGTTACCGAGCCAAACAAGCGGCCCGCGTCGCCGACCTTGACCACAATAGTCACAGTCTTGCCATCCAGCAGCTGCGAGTAGTCGCCGGCCTCAGCCAGACGCTGGGCTTCGCGCTTCTCGATATGGTGCTTGCGCGCCTGGAGCTGCTTCAGGTTACCGGGCGTTGCCGGGATGGCTCTATGCTGGGGCAACAGGTAGTTGTTGGCAAAGCCGCGTTGTACTTCGATCACGTCGCCTTCGCCGCCGTGGCCCTTCAGCTCTCCTGTCAGGATTACTTTCATGGGTCTCCTCCTACCTGCCGCGTCCGATGCGGCCACTTACAATCGGCACCGCATACGGCAACAGGGCCATCTCGCGCGACCGCTTGACCGCGACCGCCAAATCATGCTGATGCTGGGTGCACACGCCAGTCACCCGCCGTGGCTTGATCTTGCCACGATCTGTGACATACCTGCGCAGCATCTGCGTATCTTTATAATCGATCACCATGGTCTTATCTTTACAGAACAGACAATGCTTCTTGTGGGGAATATGGGCATATTCTGCCATCATCAACCTCCTTTCCGTATCTCTTATGAGAGACGATAGTTCTCTTCTCTGCTAAAACGGGATGTCCTCGGTCAGGACCTCTACTGAAGGGGCCTGCTGACTGGGCGGCTCATATGACGCGCTCGCGCCACCGCCGCCAGAAGCAGGAGCGCCACCGCTATAAGCAGGAGCGCCTCCGCCCTGGTCTGCGCGTGGCGTCAGAAACTCGACGTCATCGGCCACGATCTCGACCTTGCTGCGCTTGTCGCCTTCTGAAGTCTGCCATGAGCTCCAGCGCAGGCGTCCGGCTACCGCTACTTTCATGCCCTTGTGCAGGTAGCGTGCCAGGCTTTCGCCGCGCGCACCCCAGACCAGAAAGTCAAAGTAGTTCGGAACGTCTTCCCACTGGTCAGTCTGTGCGTTTCTCTTGCGATCATTAACCGCAATGCCGCACTGTAATACCGTACTGGCGCCTGCCTGGCGCAGCTCAGGGTCCCGTGTCAAATTTCCTGTTACAAATACTCGATTGATACTCATATCAATCACACCCACCTAACTTTTCTCATCGCGCAGAGTAATAATGAATCGGATGACCGAATCAGTAATGCTCAAAACACGATCAATTTCATCTACTGCGGAGGGATCGGCGTGGAACTCGACCAGCAGGTAGTCACCTTCGGATTGCTTGTTGATCTCATAGGCAAGCTTACGCTTACCCCATTCATCAATGTTATCGAGAGTGCTCCCCTCAACTGTCACCAGATCGGAGATGCGCTTAAGAGCCGCAACACGATCATCATCGGACAGAGCAGGGTCAAGAATTATCAATACCTCATATGCCTTCACTATATCACCTCCTTTGGACTTGTGGCCCCGGAGCTGGAAGGCTTTGTCCGGAGCAGGAACGTGCGACTAACCATACTAGCACCACGCGTCGCAGACTGCAAACCCTGGGCGACCAGGGCTCTGGCGCTCCATAAAAGCTCCGGAACCCGGCGTCCCGCCTGATAGATACCAAATCCCAGCGCGCTCAGCAGAAGCGCTGCAGTAAACAGGATGCTGACGCTGATCACCATGCCCTGCCGGGCGATAAACGCTCGGGCCCGCTGGATGAGCGTCGGCGCCGCCGCAGTGGCAGCGCCAGCGGGGGCAGCCACAGCCACGCTGCCCGGGAGAGCGGCCAGAGAAAGTGGCAGGAGCGAACCTGCGGCCTCTGACGGCGCTGCCAGGTCGGGAGCGACCGGATCGGCAGCCTGCGGAGCAGATACTGCCGACGGCGCAGAAGAAAGCGCGGCGCTGGCCACAGGGGCGCCCGGGGCAGAGGCGGATGCGGGCACGCCCGCCGGGGCCGGGGCTGTTGCAGGCGCTGCGCCCGGGGCCGTTGCAGGCGCCGTTGTCGGGGCCGGGGCCGGGGCCGGCGCGACCACGTCTGCGGGCGCCGGGCGGATGGCAGGCGGAACCGTTGGGACCGTCACCGCAGGGATTACCGGGACTGCCGGCACCATCCTGGATTCATCAAGCGTCGGCGCTATCAGAGCCGAGGGATCGCGATAAATACCTTCGACCCGCAGGCTCAGGTGCGCATGACTAGCCGCCGACGAAGGATCCCCGGTCTCGCTCAGCGTACCCAGAAGTTGCCCTTTGCACACCGCAGCGCCCTTTGTGATTACCGTAGTGGC
This sequence comes from Coriobacteriia bacterium, assembly GCA_009781115.1. Classification (GTDB taxonomy): domain Bacteria; phylum Actinomycetota; class Coriobacteriia; order WRKU01; family WQUG01; genus WQUG01. The sequence continues at coordinate 22,226 of WQYT01000004.1, read as the reverse complement.
AAAGGGATTAAGCGTCACCAGGTTCCCGTTGGCCTGCTCGATCGTGACTGCGGTCACGTTCAGCCCGGCAGACCCGGGTACGCGCCCCAAAAATGAGATAGTCCCCTCTACCGGCGCAAAGAGGCCCGCGCCCGACTCGTAAGCGACGTCAATGCCCAGGTGCTGCTTGGGCGGATCGCCATAGTACTGCTTGAAGCCCAGAATGATTGCGTCATTGACGGGGGTCGTTGCCGTGACAGGGGTCGTTGCCGTCGGGTCTGGCGCCGCCGTAGCCGGTTGCGCACAGGCCGCCGTCAACAGCAGAAAGCAAAGCAGTGTGATTGTCATCAGCTGGCTGCAACGCCGGACAAGAGAGATTTTGTTGTACATGATGTCCCGCTTTCACGGGTACACCGATCAAAGAGAGGATTTCACTATACACGGCAGCCCGGACATCATCAAGGGGGGATTCAAAAAACCTTGTTTTTGGTAAGAAACTGGTAAGAACGGGGTAAGAAACCCCGCCGTTTGCCCCCGGAAAAACGACGCCTGGCGTTCTCCTTCCCGCTCCCCTTCTTGCTGCAAGCACGCTACACGCCACCAAAAAAGGGGCTGCGCCCTTCACAGCACAGCCCCTCTCTCAACGTTATCAATAGAGCCTCCCCCGGGGGAGCTTCTTCCTATGAAGCCTTGCCCGTTTTTACCGCTCTTCTTTTCATGCTGGTAAACACGACAGCCGCAACGGCCGCGCCTACAAGCAGAGCGCCTGAAGCAATCAGGTTAACGCTATCGCCGGTACCAGGAAGACCCTGCACGGGGGGATTGACCGTGTGCGGCTTCTTTTTCTTTGGATGAACAACGGGCGGCTGTGGTCCGGGAACGGTCGCATCCTTAACCCACACGGTGCTCTTGTTGTCTGTGTAGGTCTTGTAGCCCGCTTTGGTCGTTGGAGTAGAAAAGTCCTCAATAGCCTTTGTCGCGCTGCCGATCTCGATATAGTGAGTTGCAGCGGTGATCGTGCCATCAACGGTGGTTGTTGCCCGGCCATCAACATAAACGCCAGCGCCCTTTGTTGAGGTGACATTGCCCTTGGCAACAATCGCAGTATGTTGGTCTTCTGCATCAATACCATTGCCAGCTGCCGTAATGTTTCCGGTCACGGTAACTTTTGCACCGTCATAAGCTTCAATCCCAAAGCTCTCTTTGCCCGTAGCAGTGACATTACCTTTTACGGTAAGGGTCGAGCTGTCAGCAAAAATCGCGCTTGCATCACCTGCGGTCGTTTTCACGTCGCCTGTTACCGACACCTTGCCGCCTTCTGCGTCTACGGCAGAATCGCCGCCGGTCGCGGTAATATTGCCCGTGACGTTGGTTGTTCCGTACCCGGCATAGATTCCGGTGCCATCAACCGTGATATTTCCTTGCAACGTCACCTTGGCGTCAAAGACATCAAGACCATCAGAAGAACCGCCTGTCCCCGTAATGTCTCCCACCATGGTAACTGTCGAGCCAGCATCAGCGGCGATTGCCATACCATAGCCGCCCTTTAAGGTGATGTTTGATTTTCCGCCGAGGCCACCCAGATTGCTGGCTGAACCCAGGGTAACATCAGCTTTAGCGTCAAGCATGACTCCCGCAACAAAGCTGCCCTCAGCCGTGATATTACCCATCATAGTAATGACCGACTTTGGGGCGTCCCTGTTATCAGTAAAGTCCTCAACGACAATTCCAAAAGCGATGTCGTCGCTCTTGACGGTAATATTTCCCCGTATGTCAACGTTTGCTCCACTCGCAATGACCCCCATGGCTGTCGTGGAGATATCGCCATCTACCACGACACTGCAGCCAACATCAGCCAAAACGCCCCAGGAAATACCAGCGCCCGTTGCCTGAACGACATTGATGCCGGCAGCGGCGGCGCTTGCTGCGGCGCTGCCCGTTGCGGAGCGCGCGGCGCCACTCGCTGCCCGAGGGAGCATTGCGCCGATGGTGACCGTCGCCGCGCCCGTACAGGCAACTGCCGTACCGTCCTGGCCGGTGGATTGTACCGAGGTCACATGGCAGGAACCGCCACTGATAAGCAAAGCCACCCCGTTGCCGCTGAACATAGGGTCATTTTCAATTTTGTCATCATAGGCAACCCCGGAAATGACCTTGAAGCTTCCTCCGCCTGCCTGTGTGTTTGTATAGTCGATGTTGCAATTGATCAGTTTGAGCGCCGTGTCAGTCGCACAGTTAAACGTAAGGTCGCATCCGTTAAGGTCAAACGTGATATTGCGATCCATCAACGTACAGCTATCTGTATAGGTGATACTGGTCAGGAGCTTGATCGTAGTCTGCGTATTATCTGTTATTGCCGCAAACGCATCACCGAGCGTATCATAGGGGGTGCCATCGATCTCGCAGACCGCGGGCCCGACGCCCACGCGGACAGCGCCAGAGCCGTCGCCAGCAGCCTGGCCCGCCACCGCAGCAGACCCTGCCGAGCCGCCGCCAGAAGGCGTATCGGTCGTCACCCGTGAATGATGCTGAGGCGTTTTCTTAGGCAACGTGGTCGAAGGGTTCCAACCTTTGCCGCCACCCGTCGTGCCCGCCGCCACAGCGATAGTTGGCGCCACTGTACTCAAGCTCAGCGCCATCACAAAGGCGAGCAACAGAGTAAAATACTTTCTTAATTTCATAATGGCCTCTTTTCCAAATCTCTAAACCAGGACCGCTTATTGATTCTGACGATGTTTTACCGACTCCCTAAGCATGACGGTAAACCCCCAATAAAGCAAGCGCAATTTATTTCTGAGAGTACATTAGTCTCATTTCTTCCACCTGAGCGGCGCCATTCTTTATGGCAGCTCAGCAATCCGGCAAGCGTTGTCATTGAGCACTTATGCCGCAAGCGGCAATTATTCTCAATAAGAAACTGAGATCAAGTTAAGACTTCCAGACGCAGAAACCCAAGCGATTTGCCGAACTATTGGTTTGCCCGAAGCCATCTTGTTGTGCCTCCTCGTAGGTACATCACGGACTGCGTTTTAGATACAGCGGAAAGAATTTTATCCATCATCGTCATCTTCATCTTCATCTTCAGGTTGTGTTGCGCCTTTCAGATACCTGGACATCGTTTCATCAAAATGAGAGACATAATCTCTGTCCTGCTGAATGCGAAACTGCTCATAAACTCCAAGCGCCTTCTTTGTGGCGTCCTCATGTGAAACATGTCCTTTATTGCCTAACAGTCGGCGGCGGTTGCTCTGCAAGAAGTTGTCAGTTTCTTCCAGCCAGTCTCGCATACTCATCGCCACGCCATCTTCTGCCATCAATTCCGCATGATCAATAAACATCGTAACCAGGCGGTTGAGCCGTGATATCTCCTTCTCATTCAGGTAGTTCTTTGCGACTGTGACATCGCGCTTCAGAATCTTACCCTGAGGCGCGTCTTTCCAGGTAGTCAACCCCATTGTTGGGTGATCAATGTTGGCGCGCCCCGCAATCAGTTTTGCAGCAGTACTGCCCGTAACCGCAAAATGAAGCTTGTTCTGCACAAAGGCATAAAATGCTTTGGTCGTTTCACTGTCTTTGTCATAATCATAACTGCATTGTTCAAAAACATCAGCGATTTTTTGATAAGCACGGCGTTCGCTCGCGCGGATTTCCCGAATCTTCTCCAGCAGTTCATCAAAGTAATCGCGCCCAAACTGCCGCCCGTTTTCCAACAGATCCATATTTAATAGATAGCCTTTTTGGACATAGGTCTTCAAAACCTGCGTTGCCCACTGACGAAAACGCGTCGCCGCCTTTGAGTTCACGCGATAGCCGACAGCAATAATCGCGTCAAGACTGTAGAACTCTGGTGAGCGGGTCACGTTACGTCCCCCCTCCTTTTGAACTATTTCCAAAATGGAAACAGTTGCTTGGGGCAAAAGTTCTTCTTCATCAAAGATATTCTTGAGGTGTTTGCTTATTGCCGGAACATTTACCTCGAACAATTCTGCGAGAGCCTTTTGAGTCATCCAGAATGTTTCATCCTTAAAAATTACATCAACGTAAACGCTGGCATCCCCAATCGCATACAAAACGATCTTGCCCTCGCTCACCCGAATAATGTCATTCATCTGCACAACCACCAAACTCTATGCACCAGATCATGCGGCAAAAGATTACGTATTCTGCCCAAGACCCCCGATGTCATGAAGACCTTGCCATGGGCGGCCACTTGTTGTTTCAACTTAGTCTGCATCGTACCCATTTTCCTCTGCCTGATCTGATGTTGGTCTGTCCCTCAAGCGCTCTGGATCCCCGCTTCTGCAAAGCGCCAATCCATCACACATTATAGTGTACCGAATACCTACGACATCATCCTTGTCTTTCTGATGGCGAAGGCTGAGAAGTTAAGACGATAAGATTTTTTCGCGTAAGCCCCGAAGGACGATGCGCGCTGGGCTTGCGCCCGCGCGTATCGGCCTGAGCGGCTTAGGCGGAAAAAGATATCGTCTTGGAGCGGGTGACGGGACTCGAACCCGCAACTTTCAGCTTGGGAAGCTGACGCTCTACCATTGAACTACACCCGCAGAGGAAGCGCGCTGTTTTGCGCGTTCACTATTATAGCGTATGCCTCATGCTACAGGTCGCTATGGGGGGAAGCTTCTGCGTCCAGGCCGAGCTGCGGCAGCCGGGATAGTGCTTCGCGCGCGGCTGACGGGTGTGTCAGGGGGATGGGGAGACAGGGGGACGGTTCTGTGAGACAGGGGGACGGTTCTTCTGTCTCATGCCTCAACATTCTGCCGAGTAACGCTTTCGATGAGACAGAAGAACCGTCCCCCTGTCTCATTGAAGAATTATCTGGCGAATGTGTCAAGTTATACGTCCCCCTGACACACTCGACGTGGGCTGCAAACGCGCGACCGATCATGGCGGCGTTGTCGCCGCAGAGCGCGAGTGGCGGCACGTGCATCTCGACGTCGCGCGCGCCCATCTCTGCGGTCAGGGCCTCGCGCAGCGCCGTGTTGGCGGCTACTCCCCCGGCCAGATAGAAGGCACGCGCGCCGGTCTCTTCAACGGCACGCCCGGCCTTTGCCACCTGCACGTCGATGACGGCCTGCTGAAAGCTCGCCGCAAGGTCGGGCAGGTCAAGCGCGCGGCCCGCCTCCCGCTCGCGCGCGATGTAGGTGATGACCGCCGTTTTCAGGCCGGAGAGCGAAAACGCGTAGTCGCCGCTGTGCAGCAGCGCTCGCGGAAAATCGATGGCCGCCGGGTCGCCGTTCACAGCCAGGCGCGAGAGCTCCGGGCCGCCCGGATAGGGCAGCCCCAGCGCTTTGGCCACCTTGTCGAAGGCCTCCCCCGTCGCGTCATCAAGCGTGCTGCCCAGCACACGGTAAGCGCCGGGCGCCTCGGCAGACACCAGCAGCGTGTGGCCGCCGCTGACGATCAGCGCCACCAGCGGGTAATGCAAGGTGTCGCCCTCCTCGACCGTGGCGTAGAGGTGGCCCTCCAGATGGTTGACGCCGTACAGCGGCAGGCCGGTCGCCCAGGACAGCCCCTTAGCATAGGCCAGGCCCACAATGAGCGCCCCAATAAGCCCCGGGCGGTCCGTCACCGCCAGCGCGTCAAGCGCCGAGAAGGGGAGCTGTTCCGGAGCATCTCTGTTGCTATTCTTTGTGTCATCACAGGCGTCAGTTGCAGGATCCAGTTGTTGCTGGTTCTCCTGGATTCTGCGACTACGCGCGCAATGACATGGTATGGTACTGGCTTGCTCCAGTGCGGCTTCGACTGTTGAGACGATGGCTTCGGTGTGTTTGCGGGAGGCGATTTCGGGCACCACGCCGCCAAAGCGCGCATGGAAGGGGATCTGGGAGGCGACGATGTTGCTGAGGAGGTGCTCGCCCTCCAGTACGGCGGCGGCGGTCTCATCGCAGGAGGTCTCAAGGGCCAGCACCCGCAGGGGGCGCTGCGGCCCCCAGAGTTGTTCGATCTGGCGCACGGAGAGTAGCTCCCGGTTATAGATGAGCGCGTCCTCGCCACCGGGATAATAGCCCGGCCGCGTGCCCACGCGCTTGAAGCCCAGGCGCTCATAGAGCTGGCGCGCGGCCTCATTGCTGCGGCGCACTTCAAGGGTCGCTGTGCCTGTCGCGCGGGCGCGGGCCGCCTCGAAGCAGGCCTGGAGCAGACGAGTCGCCAGCCCCTGGCGCCGCCAGGCCGGGTCGCACACCACGTCGAACACATGGAGCTCGCCTGCCAGGATCGCACACATCGCGTAGGCGACCAGGCGCCGGTGTGTCAGGGGGACGTATAACTTGACACATTCCTTTGCCTCTGTGAGACAGGGGGACGGTTCTTCTGTCTCATCGAAGGCGTTACTTGCTAGAACGTTGAGACATGAGACAGAAGAACCGTCCCCCTGTCTCACAGCGCACCCGTCCCCCTGTGTTCTGACACACTCAAATGCGCCAAAGAGCAGGCGGTCGGGGGCGCTAAACTCGGAGGCAATGAGCCCGGCTGTCCATAGCCCGCCGGCGTAATCTGCTTCCAGACGGGCCATCGCGGGGACATCGAGCGGCAGCAGGGGCCGGATGCTCAGCGCGGGTGCCCGCGGCGCGTCGTCGCCAGGCGCCTCCAGCGTGCGCGAGGCGCGGCGCGCCTCGGATTCCTCGGCGTCAGAATAGCGCGTATAAATCGGCAGGACCGCCGCCGCATCACCGGTGTCGCGCTGATAGCCGCTAGCTTGCCAGGCCTCCGCCAGGCCAAAGCCGAGCGGCGGCGTCGCTACCGTGACAAGCTCCAAACCCGCGGCGCGCGCAGCCTCACGGAAAACCGACTCGTACTTTGCCAGGCCGTCGCCGGCCAGATAGAGCGGCTGGCCCGAATGTCGTGGCTGCATCGCGGCGACAAAGTCTGCCGCGGCGGCCTCGGGAGTGGCCACGTAATCGGGGCGCAGGCGGCGCGGCGCGGCGCCGTCTGCTTCCAGCTCGAAGAGCGCCGGGTAGACCTCCTTGCGCATGGCATCGAGAGCGATGGCCAAGTGAAGGGGAGGCGTCGAGGGCTCCGGGCAGAGGCGCGCCGGGTCGTCGCGCCCTACGGGCGGTTGCTTGTCGCAGCGTTCTCCAGCTGACGCCTGTTGATACAGCAGCATTTCTGAAGCAGAGCCACGGGGGGGCGCCAGCCGCCGTGCTATGGCCCAGGCGACAGCGTCAGTCGTGCTCACTCCGTAGAGCGGGATCCCGAGACCTTGCGCCAGGCCTTTGGCGGTGGCGACTCCGATGCGTACACCGGTAAACGAGCCCGGACCGCGGCCAACGACAACCGCCGACAACTGGCCGCGCCCTACGCCCTGTTCACGCAACAGCGCATCGATCGTGGGCAGCAGAAGCTGATTGGCTTCGCGCGGCGCCGTGATACTGCGCTCACAAACGGGAAGCAGCCCGCCCCCATCAGCAGCAAAGCGCAGCAGGCCAACTTCGACTGTGGCGCCGGCGGTGTCGCAGGTCAGCAGATAGCGCGCGCCTGCCTCGATGCTCTGCTCAATCGCTGACATAATCCCGCGAACCTTCCATCACCAGGCGAGCGCGCAGCTCCGTCAGTAGCGCGTCGCCGCGTCCGTCCAGCGCACGCAACCGCAGTTCGCGCTGTTCCCCGTCTTCGCTCGCGCTCACCAGCGCCAGCTCGATGACGGCTGTGGCCACTTGCCCGACTGCGGCAAAGCGGTCGCCCCACTCGACCACCGTGGCGCCGCCCGCCTCGATAGTCCCAAAGAAGTCGAGTTGCTCCAGCTGGTCTTCATCCTCAAGCCGATACAGATCGAAGTGAAAAAGCGTAAGACGACCGCCCGTATAGACCAGCTCAAGGTTAAAGGTCGGGCTGGTCACCGCGTCGGTGATGCCCAGGCCGGCCGCGATCCCCTGCGTCAGGTGCGTCTTGCCCGCGCCGAGGTCACCGGTCAGCAGCAGGACGTCGCCAGGCGCAAGCAGCGTGCCCAGCACGCGCCCGATACGCGCGGTCTGCGCCGTGCTGGCACTGCGAAGGTGGTAGGTGACGCGCTCAGGCATTCCAGATGTCCAGGGTCTCCTGAGTGAAGTGCGGGGACTGGGGAGTGGGAGCAGGTGGCGCTGGCGCGGGGGCGGCTTGCTGGGTTGGAACAGGCGGGGCGCCGAGGAGGGCGTCGGAGGGCTCGCCCAGCTCACCCTTGCTCCGCTGGGAAGGCTCCACTGGAGCCTTCTCCGGGCGCTCCGCAGCGGGAGCGGGGGCGTCGCCCGCGCCGTCGGTGTTGGCGGCGTTGACCAGGGCGTCCAGGATGGGGGCGGCGGCAAAAAGGGGCTCCTTCTTCATCAGGTCATAGATGGCTGCGGCCGGATGATACAGAGGCAGCACTTTGTAGCCGTGGCGCTCGAAGACGCGGCCCTGCAGGCTTGAGATGGGCGCGGTCGTCTGCAGGATCAGATGCGTGGAAAACCGCCCCAGAGTCACGATGACCCGTGGGTGCAGCAGCTGGAGCTGACGGTTCAGGTAGCCGCGGCAGGCAACGATCTCGTCGTCAAGCGGGTCACGATTTCCCGGTGGACGACACTTCACGATGTTGGTGATATAGACGTCTGCGCGCGTGATATGCGCCGCCGCTAAAAGCTCGTCAAGCAGATGGCCCGCCGCGCCAATGAAGGGCCGTCCGCCCTCGTCTTCCTTGCGCCCCGGCGCCTCGCCAATAAACACCGCCCGTGCCGTCGCCGGCCCGTCGCCCCACACCACCTGTGTGCGCTTTGCCGCCAGCTCGCACCGCCGACAATCCGCCGCCTGCAAGCCCAGCTGCTCTATCTCGGGAAGTTGTTCATTCATACTGTTTTCTATTGTACGGTTTTTACCCTACGCAAAGTGACAACGCCGCGCCCCGCTCACAAAAGCGCCGCACCCCGCACCCCGCACCCCGCACAGCACCACGCCGCGCCCCGCACGCCCGGTCACCCAGCGCGGCTCCCCCGCTGCCGCTCCCGCTCCCGCTCTCTTTACCAGCCAACAAACACTGTCCTGCGGATTTTCTTGCCCCGCAGAAGGGTATACGTAAGCAATCCTGCCAGTGCCGGAGAAATAAACAGGAGGATCATTCTGGCTTTATCCAGCCAGCTCGCGTCAGGATGAAGGTTGCTCCAGTCCATATTTGGAGCGTTGGGTATGCGATGGCCGCGCACCAGCAGGCGGTGGGTGTTGATCCCGTACGGGGTACAGGTAACCAGCGTGCAGTAGTCCTGAGCCGGATCAATACTCAGCGCCTCCACATTATCAGGCAGCACGGTTTTGATCTGATCGACCTGATAGGTGAGAGTCTCCCCCATGGTATACAGCACAAAGGTATCGCCCTTGGTCATTTTGTCCAGATTGGTCAGCAGCGTCGCGGAAGGAAGCCCCCGGTGGCCAGAGATGACGGCATGGGTCCCTTTGCCGCCCACCGGCAGCGATGAGCCGGGAAGATGCCCCACTCCAACCTGCAGGACAGCCGCATCGGTCCCGTGATACACGGGGAGCTTGACATTGATCTTGTCGATCACCAGCATGCTCATAACACCGCTGCCCGTATTGAGCAGTCGGTCGTATTGAGCAGTATCTTCAGCAGAGAGTTTGAAGCGATCAGCCTTGGTAAGCAGGGTTTTATTGTAGGCATCGGCCGCCGCAATCATCGCCTGCCTTTTTGCAGGGTCCATAGTCGCCACCTCGTCAACATAGCGGGTAACCGCGCGGGACTGATGGAGATTATTGATGTAGGCGCTCAGGGTCGGGTACGACAGCACAACGGCGTCCGCGATGACGACCAGCGCAACAATAGCTATGGTGATAATTTTTTTCTTCATGGCGCTTCATGAGCCTTCAGGCTTATCACCAAAAGGTTTGTTCTTTCAGGAAGTAATCCCAATGCGCATAAAGGGCCACAGCCTGAATACGATCCGCCCAATGATTTTATCCTTACTGATTGTTCCAAATGTGCTGTTACGGCTGTCTATCGCGGTCGGTCGATTGTCGCCAAGAACAAAAACTGTTCCCGAGGGTACCTGATAAGGATATACAAGATCTGAATCGCCCAGACTATGCGCGGTCACATAGGGCTCTGAGAGCGCTCTTCCGTTGACCGACACCGTTCCATCCGCCCCGATACTGACCGTATCGCCCCCCAGAGCGATCACGCGTTTAACATAAATCCGATTATTGTTGTAAAAGGCGATGACGTCATTTTTAGCAGGCTGATCGGTCCTTACCGCAAGCACAATATCATCCATTTGCAGGCGGGGGTTCATGCTTGATCCATCAACCTGCAATACCGCCAGCCAAAGATTAGTCACGATAATAATTGCGGCCACCGCTACAAGAAGGCCGACCAGAACATCAAGCATCAGGCGCCGGTATGATTCATTTTTATCCAGACGCACAATTTCACGATCAAGCATCTCTATGGTCGGTCGGCCCAGCCGATCGACTTCCTCGCGATACCTTGTATCCTTGTCGCCCCGCATACTGCCCCTGTCTACAGATTCTGTGTCTTTTGCGCGACTGCGGCCTGATAGGCCAGCAACAACGCGGCCAGCTCACCTTTTGCCTGGCTGAGCTCCTTTTCAAGGTCACGTATCATGATGAAAAGATGCTTGCGGCTGAGCGCGCGCAATTGCTGATCTGTTATCGTCAGCGCCGTCGCGGCGGCTTCGCTTTCGGGGCTTTTGGCAAAAAGCTCAGAGTGGGCCTGAAGCAGTTGCGCCGATGCCGCCGAGGGAGCGGGAGATATCTGCGCCGGAGGTATGGTCTCTGGCAGATCCGTCGTCAATACCGAAGAGGCCAGTATTGCGGAGAGTTCTTCGTCGGTGGGTTCTGTTTCTGACAGGATCGTATGCTCGTAGCTTTCCGGAGCGATTTCTGGTTGCTCCTGAAGCGGCGGCAGAGTGGGTGCGGGTGCCGGTGCTGCTGGCGCGGGCGCTGCGGGAGCAGGCTCGGGAGCGGGAGCGGGTGCTGCTGGCGCGGGTGGCGCTGGTGCTGGTGCTGCGGGCTCGGGAGCGGGAGCGGGCGCCGGTGCGGAAGCTGCGGGAGCGGGCGCGGGCGCCGGTGCTGCTGGCGCGGGTGCAGACGCTGCGGGCGCAGACGCTGCTAACTGTTGCCGCAGGGATTCTGAGAACATCGACAGTGGCGGCACTGCCGCTGGTTGCAGGAGATCTGAGGGCATCAACGGCACTGCGGGCGCAGGCTCTGGCGGCACAAACAGAGAGGGCGCAGGCGCAGGAGGTGCCGGTGACGCCGGCGGAGCCGCTGCGGGCTGCGCAGGCGCCGGCTGCGCAGGGAAAGTCTGCGTCACTGGTAACGGTGCTGGCGCTACGGGCGCGGGCACTGCCACAGGTACAGGCGCTGCCACAGGCATTGCAGCCACGGGCGGCGCGGGCACTGCTGCGGGCGCGGCCACTACGGGCGCTGGTACTACTGGCGCGGCCACTACGGGCGCGGGTGCAACCGTTGCCGCTGGCGCTACGGGAGCTGCGGGCGCTACGGCCACTGCAGCGGGCACTGCTACTGGCGCCACTACTGCGGGCGCAGGTTGCGGCGCTACCGCAGGCGCTGCGGGTGCAGGCACTGCTACTGGCGCTGCCGGCTCCACATAGGGCGCGGGCGCTGCTGCTGGTACTGCTGGCTCCACATAAGGCGCAGCCACTGCGGGCGCTGCTGGTTCCAGGTAAGGCGCGGGTACTGCGGGCGCGGGCGCTGCTGGCTCCACATAGGACGTGGGCGCTGCTGGCGCTGCGACCACTGGCACTACCGGCGCCGCGACCGCCGCAGGCGGTACTGGCGCCGCGACCGGCTCCGCGGGCGCTGCCGCCACCGGCGCTGCCGCCACCGGCGCCGCAGCCGCCGCAGCCGCGGCCGGCGCCAAGGAGGTCAGGAGTGCGGAAAGTTCCTCGACATTTGCAAGCAAGCTTTCCAGTTCAATCGCATGACCATCATTCATTGCTTCGTAGTTGGGCATGACCCCCCCTTTTCTTACGTATGCAAATACACCCCATATGTACTTGCCCGCCATGTATTGCGCAGAGGCGGAACTATCCTTGCGCCTCCTCTGGTTTTTTGCCGTGTTGCAACGTTCTACAACATCTTCAAAATATTATACAATTAATCACATAAGAATGCGATTTTGTAATACATTTGCTATTTTTGCCATCAGGCGCAGACAAGAAGCAGCGCCCCTTGAAACCCCCCAAACAAGAGGCGGCATTGCGACAGCGCACCTTGGTCTCACTCTGAAACAGACCGTGCGAAGCCCCATGCCGCCTGATCTCACATACCAGCGTTGTGCACCGACAAGTGATCCCTGCGCCGCCGGTCCAGAGAATAGGCAACGCCAAGAAGCCCGGCTGAGCCCGTGATAATGCCAACAATCCGCCAGGGCAGCAGCGTGTTATCTCCCGTCTTAGGCGTCGTACTTGCCGTCTGGGCAGACGAAGAACCCGGCGTCGTACCCGGCCCCGGCGTCGGCTTCGGCTTCACCTTTTTATTGGGAGTCGGAGTCGTCGTAGTAGGGGTCGTCGGGACCGTGATCTTAGTAAGCTCGGTCTTAGGATAAGAGGTCACTTCGTAGTTTAAGGCATTTGAGCTGTCTGCTGAAGGAACCATAACCAGATAGGGCGCCATGACATAGCCCGATTTCTTGCTGTCTTTTTGCTCTACCAGATACAGCCCCGCAGGCAGGGCGTTATACGTTACCTTCCCGGCGCTGTCGGTAAGCTTTTCATTGTAGGCAATGCCGTGAGAGACCGCATAGGTATCAAGGCGGGCAGCAAGCGCTACGTTTGCCGCATCGCCCAGGTCAGAAAAGTCAGCCCCTGCGCCAGAGAAAGCCTGCACAGAACTAAAGGTGACCGTACCATTTTGCTGCAACGTAGCGTCAGCCACACGGGAAAGAGCCACTTCAAGCCCTTTGAGAGGAGCGCCATTGTACGTCATTATCACCGTAAGATTTGATGGCTTGAGATCTGCCGCGCCTGCCAAAGGTGCAGTAAGCAGCAGCAGACAGAGCATGCCAAGAATGCCTGCCGCGATTCGCTTTATCATGAGATGGCCCCCCACCCTCTGAATTTTACTTATATACATCATTATCTTTATATCGCCTCTCTCCCTCTTTGCCGGTCTGACGCCAGCTGCTGCCAGCGCCAGACAGACAAAGTTTCAGGAGTCATAAAGCTACTTCACGCTTAAGAGGTTTCTTTTCCGGCGAATGATGAAAAAGACGACAAGGCCAAGCGTAAGAAGAGCCGCAAGCGCATAAAAGATGACAATGCCAATACCACCGGTATGGGGCAGAACGCCACCGCCAAAGTTCTCTACCTGCTGTTCTTTAAGCACAAAGCTTACCCCACCGTTTTCATCAACATCACTGGTGACGGTGATTTCTTTCTCGTCATCAAGCGGGTTGTATCCTGTGGGTGCCTTTGTCTCGTTGAGGTAATAGTCGCCGGTGTCCACGCCAATGAGGTGTACCCTACCGGAGCCCGGCGTCTCAATGGTAGCCGTGCCGTCTTTGCTCACAATATACTCCGAAGTAGCGGTATCGCTTCCCGGGGTGACCAGTTTAAACTTCAGGTTGGTATCATTGTCGCCCTTTGTGGTGCGCAGGTTAAACCGGGCGCCGCCCAGGCCCGTCTCCGTGCTGCCGTCAACTTTAAAGAGATCGATCTCATAGGTATAGACATGCACGATGTGGCGAGTTGTTTTGCCTTTTTTGGTGGCAATATAGGGGTTGTTGGAGTACTCAAGCCAGACCGTGTTGTCATTGCTATCAGGAGCAATAAGAGCCTCTTCGTTTAAGGTGGCAGAGTAGGTTATCTGGATGGGCTGGTTTTTGGCTTCATCGATAAAGGTTGAACCAAAAGTGATCTTTAACAGGGTGGTCTCTGTTGTTGCAACAGAGATGGTAAAGTCAGTAAAGTCATGCTTGCCTGCTCCCGTACCGATGCTGACCTTAACGTCGCTCGCTTTGAAGCCACTGTCCAGAGACAGGCCGTGATCCAGGTTATCGTAGACGATGTATTGATAGGTCCGGTATCCGGTCATATCAGGAACAGTAGAGTTAAGCTGGAACTCAACGGTGTCGCCGATGTTTACGTCGGTCCAGTTGGTCCAGTCTTTAATGCCTGTGTTGTGGTTCCAGACAAACTTATCGATGTTGGGCGCGTCTGACTTGATATAAATGTCCTGGTGAGGCGTGTACTCATCAACCGTAGTCAGAGCACAATGAGAGACGACGGTGTCATTGCCATCTTTTGCCTTACCATTACCGTCGATTAAGTAGTACCCATAATCAAGGTCGATAAACTTGACGGCGCTGCCGGTACTGGCGGCCACATTTGCGGGAATAGCAGTAAACGTATGGTGTATTGCATTGTAGGCTTTGAGATCCTGCGTCAGCTGGTCCAGCTCAGCAGCATTGTCCCCGAGGTCTTTCAGGTAGGCCCTGAGGTCGTCGCCGTACGTGCTGTGATACGCGATAAGAAAGTCAGCCAGCGCATCTACCGGCGTGTAAACATAACTTACCTTGTCATCTGCGTCTTTGCTGACCGTTACACTGAACAGCTTATACGCAGAAAAGTCCCCGGCGCTTAACACCAGGCCCGGCGTAGAATTGACCGTAACAGAAGCGCCGTCCGATGCCTGCGCGCCTGCTGGCAGCACCATGGTCAGCACCATGGCAGCAGCCAAAATAAATGATAGTAATTTGTTTTTCTTCATGTTCTCCTCCTTTAGTAATAATCCCCGACAATCATAGTGCGATTAGTTATGACCGTTCCCCCTTTCAAAGGGCCGGATAGACCCTTTTGTTTTACCTCTACAATCTTGATAAAGACGCATCCACCTGAATTAACTGGTGGTGACTGATACCAAGAATCCCTCGCAAAACCTTGCGCCATTTCAACATGAAGCGATTATCTGCACCCCCGTCTCAGCTTTTAGTATGATAGTTTTTGATGTTTCCCCTAATTATTACCTGTAGCAGTTACTCACAATCCCCGTGACTGCATCCAGGCGCGCTGGATTCCCCCTTAAACTTTCCTGAAAACACCTTCAAGGCCAAATGTTTGTATTAGTTTACTCTTCTTTTTGCAATTAGTAAATAGCCAATACTTTTTTGCGCGTGGTACCTATTGCGTTAGAGCCACCACGGCAAGAAAAGAGAGACTAACAGCAGCAAATATCTGCAAGAGAGGCGCGCCGGGTCGTCGCGCCCTACGGAGCGTGTGCCAGTCAGGACATTACCCGCTGGCGCCTGGGTGTGTCAGGGGGATGTCAGGGGGACGTATAACTTGACACATTTGAAGACAGGGGAATGGTTCTCCTGTCTCACCGGATGGAACCGTTACGGCTGGCGCCGCATTACGTTGCCGCCCCGGTGTGTCAGGGGGACGTATAACTTGACACATTCCTTTGCTCTGGCAGAAGAATTATCTGGTGAATGTGTCAAGTTATACGTCCCCCTGACACGTCCCCCTGACACACCCCGCAATGTCTGAGCGGTCTGCTATGATAAATCTCTGGCAGCCTGATGCATGCAGGCGGTTAATCTTGCCCCAGAAATGAGGTGAGGTTATGGCAAAAACGTTAACCATCATAGCCCTCGCGCTAACGGTGGCACGCGAAGCCATCCTGCTGATGCTGGTCATTCGTGACTGGATAAAGCAAAACCGCTGTAGCTAGTGCCGCAGCGGTTCCCCAAACTATCGGGGCAACCGTCTGCGCCTAAACATCAGGCTGCCTCTTATATATCCATTCTAGCAAGCTGATAGCTTTGATTCAAGAGAGAGAGCCTTATTAATCGGGGCAATCGAGCCAGGATAATCGTGCCCTTTCTTGCGGGTATAATTCCCTTTTTTAAGAGGTGTGGCTAAAACAGGTGGACTACCTCGTAACCCATGTAGAAGAAAACCTCACGACAAAGAAAGGGGAACTTCTGCTTCCAGGAGCGGTAGCGGGTGGTCGGCGTCGGGGACGGGTAAAGTTTCAGCCCCAGATCCTCCCCTATCCGCATAGCGCGCTTCATATGCAGCGGGTCGCTTACCAGCAATGCTGAAGAGAGGTGTTGCTCAGACATCAGTCGCTGCGCACCCTGAAGATTTTCTTCAGTAATGTGAGACTGCTCCTCAATAGAGATATCTGTTGCAGGAACGCCCTGGCTCAGGGCGACCGCCTTTGCAACAGCGGCTTCAGAGAGTTTGTCTTCCGCGCTTTTGCCACCGGTGAAGATCAGCTTATCTGCATAGCCTTGCTGATAGAGCCAGATCCCATGATTAATCCGCTCCTGAAAGACTGGCGAGGGCTGATCATCATAGACTGCCGCCCCTAAGACGATGACTGCATCTGCATGAACCAGCCTGCTCTTATTCGCGTAGAGACAGATAGATACGGCTGAATACCCGATATAAGCAAGCACAAGAACACTAAGTACCAAAAGAGCAAGCTTAAACTTGCCGTGCGACCGGGACATGCCTTTCTTTCGAGGCATTGCTGGTAGTATCTTTGTCCTTTGAGTTCTGACGCTTGTAACCTGCATTAGTTGCTCGCTTACACTGGTTCACTAAAACAAATCTGAATGAGAGCCGGTTCACGCTGCAGTAAGCACGAGATTGTCCCCATCCGGTTCCGCAATCATTCCCATGACCGAAGAGTAAGACTTTGCTTTGATTTTTTCACTTTAATCACCTCGCCACATAGAATGCACCATTTTGGCCGCAAATACAACACAAAAACTAATGACTGTTTTCCTATGATGTCTTATGCTGAGTTTATGCATATATGACCACTATACCTCTATGGACTCAGATCAAAAATCTAATAGGACTTCAGTTCTCTTTTTGTTAGAAACCCACGGGGCAGTATCCAATCTGAAAGCGGAAAATCCCGCTTGATTGGATACACCGGATACCAGTCAAGAATCTTGTAAGAATCGATCAGCGATTCAGGATCAGCGGGATTTTATTGGTGCGAGTAGATTATTCGTCTTTCAGAATTGCTTCAATATCCTCAATAGAGGGTAGTGATGACTTGAATTCTTCGAGAAGTATTTCTGCAAGCTCATAGGATATGCCGATATGGTGAGCGCCGAGCAAAAGTGGCAAATGATATCGCCGGGAAACCGAGGTTATCGCTGCTCGGGCTTCTTGCTTTTCTGGGTTAAATGGAGTAAAACGATACGTACGATTACGTGCTGACGGGGCTTGAACAGCACGTGATGTTTGGCTGGTAGACTTGTAGTAAAAACAGGCTGTAGTAACAATAAAGAATGGGGAACTTGTGAATGCAAAGAGCGTGCTGGCGGGGGAGTCTGGTCCAGCTATGTCGCCCATGATGCAGCGACATGAACTGCTTGGCTGGTGTGGCGCCATGACCTATATGTTCCTGATGATGTTCGGGCATCAGCTGTTTGTCCAGGGATCGGCGGAGTTTTCCAACGGCAGCATTCCCATACCTGACGGGGTTACCTCGATCGGTGAGGGCGCCTTTGAAGGCTGTACCAGCCTTAAGCAGATCACCATACCAGTCAGCGTAACAACGGTTGGCAAAGATGCTT
The DNA here is from genome assembly GCA_009781115.1 of Coriobacteriia bacterium. Lineage (GTDB taxonomy): Bacteria > Actinomycetota > Coriobacteriia > WRKU01 > WQUG01 > WQUG01. Next base: position 4,687 of record WQYT01000004.1, on the reverse strand, counting down.
TTAAGGGTACTCCTTGGGCAGATATGCCTGAGGGCAAAGCATTCATCAATGAGCACCCTTGGCACGATCCGAGCCAAGATCCCATTGACTTGGATAATATGTGATGCTGGACGGTCTGAAACTCAAGTCCGTTATTCGCTGTATGCTGATTATGATTCTGATCGGCGACATTTCGCTGTTTCTTGGAGCATTTTTTATACTGGGAGATTCTGAGCAAGCAAATAATATAGCACGTATTGTCTTACTGCTACCTCCTCTCATTTTCATAATTTATTACTACGTATCGTGGACGCACAGGCACAGTGTATATACTTTACCAGTCAGCATTACTGTTTTCTTTGTGTTGGGCGTAATTATCTTTATCGTAGATTGGCTAGCCAATTATGGTAAGGGCGGAGCGGGGATTCCAGGATTGGCTATCATGGGAGTCACCCTGCCTCTTCTTATTGTGACGTTTGTCATATCGAAGTTTATCGCACACAGACGGCAGCAAGACATCAATAGTCAGCACTACGATAGTGGGGAAAACTCGACAGACAAATAATACGTAAGCGTCAAAGCGCGAATTAAGCCGAATTCGGCTTAATTCGCGCTTACATATATCTTGTCTATCTGCATACTACATCAATTTCAGAGCTTGGGCGAGTAGCTGGGGTTCTGCAGTTGCTTTTCGAGCTCTGCTATTTGTTGTATGTTCAACTCTTGGAGAAGATATTGCTTGAACTCTGGATGCTTTTGACAGTATTGTATTTGCAGTCTGGACAAGTTTGCGCCATAACTGTTTACCTCATTGTTATGGAAAGCGCACCAGGTTACAAAATCTCTTATCTTGCCCGTCTCATCATCTTCATAAGTGCGAGGCGAGCCATCGGGGTTTTTGTCCTTTTGCAGAAATGTCTTGATGTCTTGTTGCGTAACGACCTTTCCTGTATAGTGAGAATAAGCGCCTATGTTTATCTGAGCATATCTTGCTTGCTCTTGGTCGTAGTCACTAGTGTGTGCATCAAAGAAGATGGTATTTTGGACAAAGTAATTAGTTTGAATTCTCTCTGCGGAGGGAAGGAGTATCTTTTTAATCTGATATCCAAAAGTGGGTTGAAACAAAATAACACAAATAAACACAGCCCATACCACAAGAGCCACAACCGCGATTACTAATCCTTTCTTTTTCATCACTACCTACTCCTATAGCTTGGGCATATAGTGAGGATCTTGCAGGGCTTTTTCAAGCTCCGCAAGCTGGCTTAAGGAAAGGCCCTCATACAATTTAAAACCGGGCGGAAGCATCTTTTGCAAATTTTCTTCATGTGAATCGACTGTTATTGAGTTGTGCTTAAACCAATCAACATAGTCCTTCACATGCCCCGTTGTATCATCTTCATAAGTACGAGGTGTTCCATTTGAATTAGAGCTTTCTTGCAAGAAGGTCTTAACATCTTGACGTGTAACAACTTTATTGGTGTCCAGATGGTAGGCATTCAAATGTATCTGTAGGCTAACTTCCAGTGCAGAAGTGTAAGGTTGATAACGATTGCAATAGCCTAACCCCCATAACGCATGGTTCTGCTGTGCATATATATCTTTAACTACCCACATATTGCTAACTGCGTTATCTAACTTTGATTGCTGAAACTCATCAACTTTATAAATGACAAAATATGATGCAATCGAAAGAACGATGGCAACGTAGACAAAGATTTTCCAGCGATTTCTTATCACTCCCTTTTTGCTATCGGCTTCGTTGTCGTCAGTTTGTGAATCTGAGAGAAAAAGGTAACGCAAATAAGCCCGAAATCCACGAGAACGTGCGCTCGAAGAGTAAGAATCTTCATTCCTATTGAGTTTAGAGTTATCGCCGAGCATAAAACATCATTTCACGATTCGCACTAAGATTTAAGTTTATGAGCATTATCATATTTGTTACATTCTGGCTCATGGTTTACTTGCATACCAATCGCAATAACTACGGATTTCTTTTCCGGCCTTGCCCGTAGCAAGCAATGTGCTAAATTCTTTTTCCACCTGACTCAATGTGAGTTTTGTCTTGTTGCTCGGATCAGCGTTATAAGCTTCAATATCAAGCCGAAGCTTGTTTTCGTCGATAGAGACTAGATTCACCTTCATTTTTTTGCCATTGGCATAAGTCGTAAAACTTACACTGGCATGGACTGCCGTGAAATATGGCGCAAGGCTCAATTCGTCTTTAAAGCTTTTTATCTCTTGGTTGCTTGCTGTAATATCAAGTATCTTTCCGGCCTCTTTGCCAGCAGAAAGCGCTAAATTAATGCCCGGAATAGATTCTGGCAGCGATATTACTGCGCCGATAATCTTTCCGGCGATCTCGCTTCCAATGTCATCTGCTAAGATCTGCCCTGGCTTTTGAAGACCTGAACTGGCCCAGCTCTTAGCATAATCAATGAATTGTTTTTCGCTGCTTTGCGAAAAAGTATAGATAGTCAAATTTCCGGATTCTGGAGTAGACTTACCGGGAACTAAATTACCAGTTAACATCTGCCCGTTAGACGAAACAGTGTACGAGTAAATCTTACCATTCGTATCTAAATGCGGTGAAATATTTATCGTTAAATTGTGACTGGTGAGCCCTTCTGAAGTCACTACAATTTGGGTAGTAGTAAACGCCATATTTGAGAGCAGCGAGGCCTTAAATACCTCCTGTTTAATGTAGCCGACCAAGGGATCGCCTACATCTGCTTTAAAGTAGGCTGGACCATACTTGCTAAGTTCCGTCTTGACAGTTTGCACATACAGAGCTGCAAGTGTCTGGAAGGCGGGGGTTACCTTGTATGCATAGCCCATTGTACCTGCAAGGGCCGAAGCGACAGAGGGATTGTTAGTCGTTCCATAGCCCGGCTCGAGCGCATAGCCACATTCGATCAGGTGACTCAATGCCTTGGTATCTACCTGAACTACCCCTTTTGCATCAACATAGGTCATGCCCTGAATCAGTCTTATCAGCGCTTCATACTGCACAGGAGTGATGTCTTTGGGATCCTTGTTTAACCACGCCTTGACAGTGCCCCAGTTATAGGCTCCAGTATCGCTACGCAGTTGAACCAATGCGGCTTCTACGGCAGCCTGTTTTTCAAGTGTCTTCAGTTTTGCTATCCAGGGAGGTAGCTTGGCTGGAAGCGTGTAGCAGCCCGTGCTGGCACTATAGCGTATGGTGTTGATCTGTGCCTCTGCTTTAACAAGCTGCGCAAACATCTGTTTAGCGGTGTTGTAAACCGGATTTGAGGCGGCCTCAAAAGCATTTATGCTGTCAAGTACTTTACCGTACTGTGCAGCATCACCATTGGAGTTATCAAGCATCGTCTGGAGCTGTCGGATCTGCTGAGATATCGAGAAGCTGTCAATAGGATCCGTAGAGTTCTGCGCTTTTATGCGCAGGGTGTTTATTCTGCTTTGCAGTGTCGAGGCGCCATTTTTTGCCCGCGTCTGCGCCTGGAGCATCTGGCTTACGTCAATTCGGTCACCTTTGATGACGTTAAGATTATTTCGCAAGCGCCCATTTGCAGATTTTAGTTCATTGTTTGCGGCGACGATCCCTTTGCACAGCGGCAGAAAGTAAGTCTTCATATACTTCTTTGAACTGCTGTAGGCTTTACCTTTTAAGGTAGTGTCATTGATATAGGCATTGATAGCCTTTACTATCGCGTTGACATCTGTGATGCGTTGCGCAATCAGACGGTTATTAGCATCTATCTCATTGCGCACTTCACGCTTATCTATACGCTTATTGGCCATCGAGAGCGCTCTCGCTTTCTGTCTGCTGAATTCTTTTCATATGCTCAATATCTTCAATTAGTGTCTCCTTGCGCTGGTCCAAACGCCTGACTTCGCCTTTGATCTCTGTCTGAAGATTCTGTATGCTAGCGCGGATGTCTCTTTGCGCAGCTTGAAGAGTCTCTATGCTTTGTTGTCGATAACGCGTAGCCTCAGGACCAGCCCAGAACTCTTTAGTAGAATCAAGATAACTTGAACGTTGCCGCAAGTTACGACCCAGATCTTCCTCAAGATTTTGCACTTTGCGAGAAGCGTGCTGCATTGCGTCAAGGTCTTCGTCGAGTTTTGTGACCTGACGCTGTGTGTCTGCTATATAGTCCTCATCAGCTTTCTTAAGCATCATCTGCGCCTTCTTGTCACTTAATCCCAGCTGCCGCTTTCTTTTCTGCCGCACGCAGAAGGCTTGCAATAGAGGCAATATTGGAAGCCGATTTTGAAAACAGGGGTACCGCTTTCGTTGCAGATGGTTTAGCAATTTGTGATGAAAGCGAGCCGGGGACGATACAGGAGAATCCACAAGTATAGGACAGGTGCGTACCCTGCTTGCCTGCTTCATGCGTGCTGAGCTTTGAGCCTGCTGAAGATATAGCAGAGCTTAAACTATCTGCCGCACCAGATACCGCTATGGAAGCTGACGTAGCCATGATATAAAACCTAAGCTTGCGCTTACAGCGTGTTGATCTGGGAAGCGATCTTGGCGTCGGTGTCTTCGATGATGTTAGCTACGCTTACCAGCTGCTTGTTGATCTGGTCAAGTAAGTCAGCAAATTGGTTGATCTTAGGAGTGAGGCTGTTATATTGATCACTAAACTTCTGGAAAGCAGAACCTGACCAGTTGGCGCTGATCGTAGCCTGCTCTTTGTTCAGTGAATCTAAAATCGTG
>WQYT01000003.1 GCA_009781115.1 Coriobacteriia bacterium | reverse complement strand
GCTGTTCGAGACGCTCCCGAAGGTGAGCTTCGACAACGCGGCGCTTGAGCACAGCGCGCACGTGGCGGTGGTTCCGACGACGATGGACTGGTCAGATGTGGGCTCGCTCCTGTCACTGGAGGACTTGGCGGCGCCGGACTCAGCGGGCAACCGCGTCATCGGCGATGGCGTAGCGGTTGACAGCACTGGCACGCTCATCTACAGTCCGGAGCGCCTGGTGGCAACTCTCGGCGTCGAAGACCTGTTGGTGGTTGACACGAGCGACGCGACCCTGGTGGCGCCACGCGATCGCGCGCAGGATGTGCGCCTGGTCGTCGATGCGCTTGCCGCCCGTGGCGCCCCCGAGCTGCGCGAGCCAAAAGTCAGCGCGCGTCCCTGGGGCACGTGGAAGATCGTCGAAGAGGGCGACGGTTTCAAAGTCAAGGAAATTGTCGTGACGCCGGGCTCGCGCCTGTCGCTTCAGAGCCACGAGCGTCGCAGTGAGCACTGGGTGGTCGTTGCAGGCACGGCGATCGTGACGCAGGGCGACGAGGAGATCCAGGTCGGGACAGGGCAGTCGGTCTATAATCCCATTGGCACGAAGCATCGCCTGGAGAACCGCGGCGCCAGCGACCTGCATATCATCGAGATACAGGTAGGCGATTACCTGGGCGAAGATGATATCACGCGCTATTCTGACGATTTCGAGCGCATCTGAACGCCGCTCCGACCAGAGGCGCGCCGGGTCGTCGCGCCCTACAGAGTCGTTGCCAGTTATAACGTTAACCAGCTACCGCCAGAGTGAGCAGGTAAGCATCAGATAAAAGAATCGCCAGGCGCCAGCCGTGACGACTCTGATTGACCCTCGCTCCGTAGGGCGCGACGCTCTCGGCGCGCCGTCTGTTCGGGGTGGCATCTCATGCTGGCGCTAGCTGGTAAACGTTCTGATCAGCGCCCGGCCCGTAGGGCGCGACGACCCGGCGCGCCTCTGCCCGGGGCAGAATCATCATTAGGCGTTAACTCAACAGCTCGAAGTGGTTCTTGGAGAACCGCAGCACTCCCTCGTCACGCAGGCGGCCAAGTTCAGTGGAAAGCGCGCTGCGGTCGACCGCCAGGTATTCGGCCAGCTCCTGGCGGTTGAAAGATATCTCGAAACTTTGTGTCTGGCGCAGTTGTGCCTGCTGTGACAAAAATGACAGGACTTTCTCCCGCGTACTGTGGCGCGTGATGTTGCCGATCTTCTCCATCATCGCGATGCTCTTGCGCGACAGCAGTTCAAGCATATTTAAGATGAGCTGGGTGTGAAACTGACAGGCAGAACTGCAGGTCGTAAGTACCCTGCGATAGTCAAAAAGCAGCACTTCGCTGGGCTGGGTCGCGCGTACGCTGATGGGGATCCGCTCAATATCAGCGCAGGAAAACGCGGCGGCAAACATCTCCCCGGGGGTCACGCGTTCAAGAATGCGCCGGTTTCCCCATACGTCATCCTGCAAGATATCAAGCTGGCCAGAATAAAGCAGGCCGATATCGGTAGTGTGTTGCCCGGCCAAAAAGACATAATTTCCCTTGCGGTAGCTGTGGTGGCGCACCTCCAGGCAGGAGAACAGCTGCAAGGATTCCTCTTTTGAAATCCCCTTGAATAAAGGGGAGAGGTGGATCAGCAAACTATAATCCTCAGCTTTTTTCATATCCCCAGTATGACACATCTCAGCGCCATTTTGTTGGAAAAACAACGGACAATTCGCCAGACGAACGCTTATGATTAAACTATCGTTTAACGTATAAGGAGTCAGGAACGATGATGGAGGAGAAAGCGCTATGAAGAGACAGATACGGGTACGGATACTGGTGTTGTGGACGGTCGTTTTGCTCATGGCTGCCGGGGTGTTGACGCTCAGCGCCTGTAAAGGCAAGAGCCCGGCGGACGCAGCGGTTGCCTCAACTTCTCCGGAGACCTTTGCTGATGTGAAATCGATCACCGATGTCAAGATGCCGGCGCAATGGGCGTCGCAGTTTCCGGAGGAAGTCAAGACGTTTGAGGAGGACACTCAGCCACTGCAACCCGTGCAGAGCTACCTTAAGATATTTCCCTTCCTGAACACCATCTATGCAGGCAGCGCGTTTGCGAAGTCCTATGACACGCCGCGGCCTCACCTGGACGCCTTGCAAGACGCCAAGGACAGCCCGCGCATCAGCGCAAAGTCAAATTCTGTCTGCTATGCCTGCAAGTCGTCTCAGTTCACGATTATGGAGAAGAGCGGCCAGAGTCTTGCAAAGGTGCCCTTTGCTGTAAATACCAGCACGATTACCCAGTCTATTACCTGCTACGACTGCCACAAGAACTATCCCGGCTCTGGATCTCAGACCAAGCAGACCGCTAACGGGACCTACCTGGGCGCAATCCGCACCGCCTTTACTACGGCGTTTGCCAACGAGATCAAGGGTGGCCAGATGCAGCCGGCAAACGCGGCGTGCGGGCAGTGCCATAATGAGTACTACTTTGATCCGACAAGCGGCGAAGTAACGATGCCAAAAGAGATGACTGACCCGTTTGCGATTTTCGATTTCTACAAAAAGATCGGCTACTCTGATCATGTTAATCCAAATACCGGCGCCAAGATGCTCAAGGCTCAACATCCGGAGTATGACCTGGTGGTAAGCGACAGCAGCATCCACGGGCGCGCCGGCCTGACCTGCGCTGACTGCCATATGGAGAAGCTGGGCGGTGGCAAAACCAGCCACAAGATGACCGGCCCGCTCTATTCGGCAACAATCCGCAAGGATGAATGTGCCGGTTGTCATTCTGATGACGCTGCGCTGGTGCAGCTGATCAAGTCATCAGAGGCAGGCTTTGTCGCAAAGATCAACACCGACGGTACTGCGCTGGCCGCCTTTACCAACGACCTGGCTGCGGCTAACAAGAGCGGCAAGTATACTGACGCTCAGCTGGATCCGCTGCGCGCACAGGAGTGCGAGGCTCAGTGGTTCCTCGACTTCATCATGAATGAGAACAGCAAGGGCATCCACAATCCAACCGTGGCAAACCAGTGCCTGGATCACTCCCTGGAAGTGACCAAGGCCGGACAGGCAGCGCTGGCAGCGCTGACCAAGTAAGAGGCAGGCAGTGACAAAAGGGGCCAAGGCCGGATAAGCAGTGTTGGCAGCGCTGACCAAGTGACAACAACCCGGTCGGCGTCTCACATCTTGCTGCCAGCTGTCTGGATTGCTTCGCTACGCTCGCAATGACAAGGGGGCGGGCTCTCTCATGTCCGCTCTCGTGGAGCACCCGTGATTTTTCACGCGCGATGGTACAATAGCTAACGGCAAGATCGCGTCCAAAAAGGAGTCCCCGTGCCCACTTCATCCGATCTGTTCGCAGAAGCGCAGCGCTACATCCCCGGCGGAGTTGACTCGCCGGTACGCGCCTATAAGAGCGTAGGCGCCACGCCCCGTTTTGTCGCCCGGGCGCAAGGCGCCCATATCACTGACGTCGAGGGTACTACCTATCTCGACTTTGTTCAGTCCTGGGGGCCAATGATCCTGGGTCACGGCCATCCGGAAGTGCTTGAGGCGGTGCGCGCCCAACTGGAGCTGGGCACAACCTACGGTGCGCCGACTGAGCTTGAGACCGAGGCAGCCCGGATGGTCTGCGCGGCGGTGCCCTCCATCGAGATGGTGCGTTTTGTCAGCTCTGGCACGGAGGCTGTGATGTCAGCCATCCGTCTGGCGCGCGGCTTTACGGGGCGCGAGAAATTCATCAAGTTCGACGGCAACTATCACGGTCACAGCGACGCGCTGCTGGTAGCCGCGGGCTCTGGCATGCTGACGCTGGGCATCCCCTCGACGCCCGGCGTGACCGAGGGCGCCGCTCGTGACACGATCGTGGTCCCCTACAACGATCTTGAGGCGGTTGAGGCGGCGTTTAAGGACAATCCTGACCAGGTTGCTGCGCTCATCGTTGAGCCGGTAGCTGGCAACATGGGCTGTGTACCGCCGGCGCCGGGCTTCCTGGAGGGCCTGCGCGCACTCTGCGATGACCACGGCGCGCTGCTTATCTTTGACGAAGTTATCACGGGCTTCCGGGTTGCCTACGGCGGCGCCCAGGAGCGTTACAGTGTCATGCCGGATCTGACGACCCTTGGCAAGATCATCGGCGGCGGTTTCCCGGTGGGCGCCTTTGGTGGCCGGCGCGAGATCATGGAGCAGCTGGCCCCGACAGGGCCTGTCTATCAGGCTGGTACGCTCTCGGGCAACCCGGTTGCCATGGCAGCCGGGATCGCAACGATGAAGGTCCTGGGTCGCCCCGGCGTCTATGAGGAGCTTGAGGAAAAGGGCGAGTTGCTCGCCAGCGGTCTGAAGCAGGCGGCTGATGTGTCCGGCATTCCGGCCTTTGGCACACAGGTTGGCGCGCTGACCTGCCTGTTCTTTACCCGCGGCCCGGTTGTGGACTACAAGACGGCGGCGCTGGCCGATACGGAGCGCTACGCGAAGTACTTCTGCAAGATGCTTGAGCGTGGCATCTGGCTTGCGCCCAGCCAGTTCGAGTGCTGTTTTGCCTCGCTGGCAATGACCCGTGAGGAGATCGCGGACACGGTCGCCGCGGCCGGAGAGGTTATGACTGAGCTTGCGGTCGAATCGTTCATGGCGCCGGGCGGCAGTTGATAGTGCGGCGGGGCTACAGGTAGTAGTCAGACTTTTTGCAGATGAGAATAAGTGAGGATTCACGTATGAAAGCGATTATCCCCTCAGCTGGCTTAGGTACGCGTTTTTTGCCGGTCACCAAAGCCCAGCCAAAAGAGATGTTGCCCGTTTTAGACAAACCCATCATGCAGTATGTGATCGAAGAGGCGGCTGCAGCCGGTATCGATCAGATCCTTCTGGTCACCGGACGCGGCAAGCGCGCGATCGAGGACCACTTTGATCGTTCGGTCGAACTTGAGCAGAACCTGCGCGACAAGGGAAGCGCGTATCTTGAGTCGGTCAGGCAGGTCTCAGATCTGGCGCAGCTCTATTACGTACGCCAGAAGTCCCCGCTGGGGCTGGGGCATGCGGTGCACTGTGGGGCGGCCTTCACTGACAGCGAACCCTTCTTTGTGCTGTTGGGTGACATTGTTGTGCCGCGCTGCGACATTCTGCCAAAGTTGCAGGCGGTTTACGAGCAGACCGGCGCTTCTGTCATTGCGGTCGAGCGTGTTGACGACGAGCACCTCAGCCGGTATGGCATTATTGGCGCCCAGCCGGTCGCTGAGCTTGAGGCGGCCGCGCAGGCGCCATGCTATCGCGTGAACGCCTTAGTCGAAAAGCCGTCGCCGGATGTGGCGCCCAGCAATCTGGCTATCATGGGGCGCTATCTGCTGACGCCGCATCTGATGGAGCTTCTGGATTGCACCAAGCCGGGGGCAGGTGGCGAGATCCAGCTGACCGATGCGCTGCTGGCGCTTCTGGACGCTGAACCACTGTATGCGGTTGAAGTTGAGCCGGAGAGCAGCTTTGATACGGGAAATGTATTATCATGGCTTGAGGCTAATATTACCCTCGCTTTGCGCGACGAACGCTATGCGGGCGAGCTGCGAGAGCTCCTCGCCGTGCTGATGTCTGCGGGCAGTGAGAGCACGAACGGCAAATAAATCACAGGTTGATTGAGAAAATGGAGGAAAAACGTGGCAATTAATCAAACGGACAAGACGCTGGAGCAAAAGCTCCAGGACGGGACAGCCATCTATGGAGTGGTTGGGCTGGGCTATGTGGGCCTGCCCCTGGCAAGCACCATGGCGCAATCCGGGCATAAGGTTATCGGTTTTGATATCTCTGAAGAAAAAGTTGCGGCGGCAGCGGCGGGCGAGAGCTACATCGCCGATGTTGACAGCGAGCTTTTTGCGCAGCAGGTGGACGGTGGCCTGGTGCAGGCAACGACGGATTTCTCCCGCGCAGCGGAGTGCGACGCGATTGCCATCTGTGTGCCTACGCCGCTTGACAAGATGCGCGACCCTGATGTGACCTTTATGGTCGAGGCGACGAAGTCTGTCGCCCCCCACCTGCGCGGCGAGACGCTGGTCACGCTTGAATCAACCACCTATCCAGGGACGACCGACGAGGTCATCGTGCCGATTCTTGAAGGCGCTGGTCATACGGTCGGGACTGATGTGTTTGTGGCGTTTTCTCCTGAGCGCGTCGATCCCGGTAATCCGACGCATCATACGAAGGATACCCCCAAGGTCGTTGGTGGCGTGACGTCGCGCTCCGGCGAGCTTGCGGTGGCGTTTTACCGGAGCTTCCTGGACGTGGTGGTGCCGGTCAGCACCGCGCGCGCAGCCGAGATGAGCAAGCTCTTGGAAAACATCTTCCGCTGCGTCAATATTGCGCTGGTCAATGAGCTGGTGCAACTCTGCGAGCGCATGGACATCAACATGTGGGAGGTCGTTGACTCGGCCAAGACAAAGCCCTTTGGCTTTATGCCCTTCTATCCTGGCCCCGGTCTGGGCGGGCATTGCATTCCCATTGATCCGTACTACCTGAGCTGGAAAGCGCGCGAGTTCGATTTCCACACGCAGTTTATCGAGCTGGCGGGCAAGGTCAACGAGAATATGTCTTACTATGTGGCCGACCGCCTGATGGCGGCGCTTAACATGCAGCACAAGTCACTGGCAGGCGCCCGTGTTCTGGTGCTGGGCGTGGCCTACAAGGCCGACATCGATGACATGCGTGAGAGCCCGGCGGTCAAGGTCATTGATCACCTGCTGGACCGTGAAGCCGACGTTGTCTATCACGACCCCTTTGTGCCGGACTATCAGTTCGACGGGCACCAGATCGATCGCGTAGAGCTGACGGCAGCAGAGATCGAGGCTGCCGATGCGGTGGTGATATTGACTGCGCACACTGAAGTTGACTACGCCCTGGTGGCAGAACACGCTCAACTGATCTTTGACACGCGCAACGCGATGAAAGACTTTACGGGCGGCCATATCTTAAGGCTCTGACGGGTGTGCTGTGCCCTCCCGTTTGCAGAGGGCGTAAAATGGGTTAGGTGAAAAGAATGCATTTTTTGAAGAAATCTCTCGCGTTTGCGCTCACGATGGCCTTGCTGGCAGGGGCTTTTCTGGCTCTGGCCCCGGCGCCCGCGTCTGCCCAGGCGGCGTCTTTGGCGCCTGCGTCTGCGCCCCAGGCGTCCGGGAGCGTTGACAACCATGACAACCATGCGATGGGATCGACGATCGCACCTGATGCCTCGCATGCGTCAGTGCCAGCGCCACAACGCACAGGAGCCCCGCTTGTCACTGCTCCCGCTCCCCTTCCGCCAATGCTGGCTGCAGCTCCGCCCAACATCTATCCGCCGGACGCGTCACTGCCGCGTACCGATGCCGTCGATGTGGCAAGTTGGCAGAGCTGGATGACACAAGCCGATTTCAACACCCTGAAGCTCAGCGGTGTTAAGTATGTGGTGGTAAAGCTCACCGAGGGAACAACCTACAGTAACCCCTATGCAGCGCAGCAGATCGCGTATGCAAAAGCTGCCGGCCTGAAGGTTGCGGCCTATCACTATGTGTATGACCCGAACAGCATCGCGGCTGAGGCCCGGCATTTTGCCGCGCGTGCTGATGCGCTCGGGCTCCCGATATCTACCATGATGATCGAGGACGCGGAGGGCACGTCATCTGGCTATGACTGGACGGCTGCCTCGCTTACCTTTGCAAAGACGCTTAATGCCGCCGGTTTTGCCAATGTGCGCTACTACTGTTCGCTTTCGTGGGTAACGTCAGGTGTGATGAACGCGACGACGCTCGGGCCTAAGAATATGTGGATCGCTCAGTATTTTTTAAGCACTCCCAGTTCAAGCGCGCTGCAAAATACGACCTATGGCGCCTGGCAATATTCATCCCGGGCATATTTTACGGGGATGAGTGCGAGCGCGGCGCTGGATGTTTCGATCCAGTACCGTTCTGACTTCTTTACTGTTCCTGCGTCTGCGCCTGTGCCGCCGCCCGCAACGCCTCTCCTGGGCTCTGCGAAGCCAGGGGCCTCATCGGTTACCATCACGTGGCATAAGATTGCAGGTATTGACGGCTACTATCTCTATCGTAAAGCGGGCGCCGCCACTTCCTGGACAAAGATCGCAAAAGTTGCGCCGTCTGCAACCAGTTATATCGATTCCAAGGTATCGGGCGCCACCAAGTACGCCTACACTCTTCGCGCCTATAAGGGCTCGCTGCTCAGCAGTTATAATCCCACGGGGGTCTCTGCGACCTTTGTGGCGACTCCGGCTTTGAAGTCGGTGATAAACGGCAAGGGCTACACCAAGTTCACCTGGGGCAAAGTTGCTGGTGCGCAGGGCTACCGGGTTTATCGCAGGACTGCTGCTACGGGAAGCAGCTGGGTGCGGATGGCTGTCATAAGCGGGGATAGTATCACCAGCTACGTTGATAAGAAGGTGACCTCAGGCGTCGCCCATGCCTACATGGTGCGTGCCTACACAGGCTCAAGCACTGGCGGCTATAAGAGCCCGGGAATCTACATCCGTTACCTGAATATGCCCCAGCTGAAGCCTGCTGTGCGCGCTAAGTCGGGCTCCAACGCTATCAAAGTCACGTGGGTGGGCTCCAAGAACGCCGATGGCTACTACGTCTATCGCAAGAGGGGAAGCTCCGGGTGGACCAGGGTTGCCAGCGTAGGTCCTGCTGTGCGCTCCTGGACTGACACCAAGACCTCTAAGGGCGCCAAATACACCTACACGGTACGCGCCTGGGATAAGACCACAACTACAACCTGGGGAACAGTGGCCTCATACAGCTCACGCAACCCAACCGGTGTATCCTTTAAACCCTAAAGTCTGCCCGCTGGAAGGCTAATTGGAAAACAGTTTTAAAAAAGAGAGGGAGCTCAGCTCCCTCTCTTTTTTGGTATGATCCTTCTTGATCCTTACTGGTGAACGATCACTTTTGTTCCGACTGCGATCATTCCGTAGAGGTCGCGCGCTTTGGCGAGCGGCATGTTTACGCAGCCATGGCTGCCATAGCCGTCCTTGTAGCGCGTGCCGCCGAACTTTGCCTGCCAGACTGCGTCATGCAATCCGTATCCTTTGTAGAACGGCATCCAATAGCTGACCATGGTGTGATAGCCAGGACCGGTGAGATAGGTGTTGCGGGACTTCAGGTAGACCGAGAACGTGCCCTGGACGGTGGGCATACTTGGGCGACCGGTCACGACCGGGGATGTGAGGACAAGCTTACCCTTCACATAATACCGGAGGGTCTGCTCGGAGATATCAACATCGACATAGGTCGGCGCTACTGGCAAGATAGCATGACCGAGGACCAGGATGCGGTCAACACAGACGAGCTTGGGCGCAGAAGATGTAACGGTGACTTTCAGGACGTGGTTCTTGGTGGCATCCAGGCCTTCGCGATGGAAGAGCGCTTGCTTGTACTGGGTTGTTGAGGTGTTCAGGTTGACTGCTTTTTGGGTGTCCCCATCAAGGACGACGGTTGCAGAACCATAGGTTTTTGCCGTGATGCCGATCCACTCGATGGCGCTCCCTTTAAAGGTTACCTGAAACGACGAGCCCTTTTTGCTGCTGAGCTTGACCGCGCCGCCGATGCAGGCAGAAGAGGTCGCTTTATTCCAGGAGCCTGAATAGCTGATGTAGGAGGACGTATCCTCATAGGCGTTCCAGCCATTGCCAGCCGTTGTTGCCGGCGCAAAGCTAAGGGCAGAACCGCCATGCACCATGATGTTGTCGATACCGACAAGCTTGGGAGCTTCAGAGGCAACCGTCACCGTTAAGGTATGGACTTTGCTTGCGTCCAGTCCGCTTTTGCGGAACAGCGCTTGCTTGTGGTAGGTGCTGTTAGTAGTTAGGTTGACCGTTCCCTGACTGACGGTATCAAGCGTGACCTGTGCTTTACCATAGGTAGCAGCTTTGATGCCGTCCCATTCGATCGCGTCTCCCTTAAAGCGAATCTGGAAGGCGGCGCCCTTCTTGGTGGCTAGCTTGACGGCTCCACCTGCGCTGGCAGAAGAGGCCACTTTACTCCAGGGGCCATAGTAGTTGAGGTAGCTACTGGTCTCAGAGTAGGCAACCCAACCGTTGCCTGAAGGCGTTGCAGGGCGTGGAGCCGGATCAGGAACACCGGCGATACCTTGTACTTTGAAGGCGTCCACACAGACGAGCTTGGGCTTAGCAGAGGTGACGGTGATTTTCAGAGTATGGGTCTTATTAGCCAGTCCCTCTTTATGAAAGAGCGCCTGTTGGTATGAGGTAGAAGAAGCAGTCATCTTGACCGTAGTTGCACTGCCTCCATCAACAGAGACCGAAGCGGTCCCGTAGGTAGCCGCTTTGATGCCAACCCACTCGACGCCGGTTCCGGTAAAGGTAAAGGTAGCAGAAGCTCCTTTGGCTGAAGTAAGCCACACCGCTCCGCCGGAGCTTGCAGAAGAGGAAGCTTTGCCCCAGGCGCCTGCGTAGGCGATGTTGTGATTGGTTTCCTGGTAGGTATTCCAGGCGGGGGCAGCCGCAGTAGCCAGAAGGGCGGCTGACGCAGCAGACGCGGCAGGGGCCGGTGCGGCAGGCATTGTGGTCGATGCCGTATCAGTCGTGGTATTTGAGCCCTGCGGTGATGCTCCCGTGCTACTGAGCGGAAGCATGCTTAAAACGAACAGAGCTGCCACAACAATCAGGAGGGTTTTTGAATACTGTCTCATACTTCAATCCAAATCTACGAGAAAAAACTAAGCGTTCCCATTATAGCAGGGATTATTCAGCGTGGCGGTAAAGGAACAAGGGTATCAAGTGTGCGACAGAGGCCCCGGGGAGGTGTTCTCGCCAGAGGCGGTAGGGTATGCTTGAAGCGTAGTGGTTGAACGGTTTTTTTGAGTAAGATTAATGAAAGGATCATCATGGCTAATCTGATCTCTGTGCAGGCACATATTGATCCGACTGTTTCTATTGGCGAGAATGTCATCATCGAAGAAGGCGTCACCATAGGCGCGCATTCTACCGTCGGTAATCAGGTCACGATAAAGGCAGGAACCCGGCTCGGTGCGAACTGCACGGTGTCTGATTTTGCTCTCCTAGGTAAGCAGCCAAAGTTGGGCAAGGCCTCAACAGCGGGCGGCGGCGTGCTGAGCCCGCTGACGCTGGGGGATGGCTGCTCGGTCGGCTCGCATACCGTGCTCATGGCGGGCACGACCTTCGGTTCAGAGTGCATCGTAGGGGATAACGCTGGCGTGCGCGAGCGCTGCGTCATCGGCGACAACGTGATCGTAGGGCGCAGCGTGACGGTCGAAAACGACACGACTATCGGTTCGCGAACACGTATCCAGTCAGGGGCGTATGTGACCGCCTATGTCACGGTCGAGGAAGATGTCTTCATTGCGCCGATGGTCGTCATGACCAACGACAACTACATGGGGCGTACCGAGAAGCGCCTGAAAGAGATGCGAGGCTGCATGATCCGACGGGGCGCCCGCGTGGGCGGCGGCGTTCATATCCTCCCGGGGATCGAGATCGGTGAAGACAGTTTCATCGCGACCGGCTCAGTCGTGACCCGTGACGTGCCCGCTCATATGCTCGTGATGGGTGTGCCAGCTAAATCGGTGCGCCCGGTCGCAGAAGAAGAGTTGCTGGAGAATCAGTAGGAAAGACTGACTATGCAATCTCAGGAAGCAACCGAAGGTCAGAACAACCAGAGCCAGCCTTTGTGCGGCATGCGTATTTGTGCGCTTGTCAGTAATAATACCTCGATCGATTCGCGGGTAAAGAAGGAATGTGCGGCATTGGCTGAGGCGGGGGCGCACGTGACGCTTATAGGTCAGGCTGGACCTGATCCTTATCCGGGCGATATCTCGCAATTGCCCTATGAACTCATTTTGACCCAGGGAATAAAGATCCCTGAGTGGTACGCGCGTTGGGGGCGCGAGACGGTCTTTTATCCGCTCAGGGTCGCGGTCAATCTTTCGCTGGAGCCGATCCGTCGATGTAATTTCACCTCAACACGTCCCTGGATGCTCAAGGCAGTGCGCGGGCGCGCTTTTGACGTGGTTCATGTTAATGACTTCGATATGCTTACAACGGGCGCAAAGCTGGCGCAACGATCAGGTGCACGGCTGGTATATGACTCACATGAGATATTTCTGGCAGATAATCGCCTTGCCCATGTGGGGCAGAAAAGGCTGGAGAAACTGCGCCGTGTCGAGGCGCGCCTTCTTAAAGATTGCGCCAGGGTCATCACCGTGAACGAGTCTCTTGCACGCTACCTCAAGGACTATTACGATCTGCCGGAAATACCTTCTGTGATCTACAACGGAGGTACCGAGGTCGCTGAGAGCACCCAGGAAGCGCATCGGCCGTTAAGGATCCTTTATCTGGGGAACTTTGCCTACTACTACTATTTTCCCGCGATGATCTCTGAGCTTGCCCGCCTTGATCGTGGGTTTGAATTAGTGTTTCAGGGCTTTGGTTACGAAAGTCAGGAAAGAGACATGAGGCAAGCTATCATAGACGCTGACTTGCAAGATGTCGTGCGGATTATTCCTCCTGTTCCTACTGCTGACATCGTAAAGAGCGCTACTGGTTTTGATGTGGGGCTTTGCAATTTTGATACAAAGATCAACGTGAGCCTGAAGATGGCTTCTCCCAATAAGCTTTTCGATTATCTTTCCGCGGGCCTTGCTCTTGTCGGTTCAGAAGAAGCGGTCTTTCTCAGGACGATCGTTGATGAAACGGGATGCGGATATCTTTACCCGGACCATTCAAGTGTGGTTGACGCCATTGATTTTTTGCAGAAGCACCCCGGCGAAGTCTCCGGGATGAAGCGCAGGGCGCTTGTGGCAGCGCCCTACTTCAGCTGGGATCTTCAGAAGAAAAAATTGGTTGAGTTGTATCAATCACTCAAGCGTTGAGAGAGTTGGATATGCAGCCGGAAAAGCAAAGAACAGAGAATACTGACGGATTGCCTCTTAAGGGGATGCGTATCTGTGCGCTGGTCAGCAATGATACTTCAATGGATTCCCGGGTAAAGAAAGAATGTGCGGCTCTGGCTGAGGCAGGCGCTCAGGTAACACTTGTTGGGCAAACAGGCGCCAAACCCTATGCGGGAGACATCACTCAATTGCGCTATGAGCTTATCTTGACCCAGAAAACGGACCCTATCCCTGAGTGGTATGCGCGCTGGGGTCGCGAGACGGTCTTCTATCCGCTCAGGGTCGCGGTCAACCTGTCGCTGAAGCCGATCCGTCGGCGCGATTTTAACGCCGTGCGTCCCTGGATCCTGCAAGCGGTTCGTGGCCGCGCCTTTGACGTGATACACGCTAATGACTTTGATATGTTGGCTACGGGCGCCAGGCTGGCGCGACGTTCAGGCGCAAAGCTCGTCTATGACTCTCACGAGATCTATCTGGCGCCCGGACGCCTTGACAGGGATGAAAGCCAAATGGAGGTTCTCAGGGCTTCTGAAAGGCGCCTCATTCGGGAGGTCTCTGGCTTCATTACCGTTAACCCAACAATAGCCGACTATCTTACGCAGCAATACGGTCCGCCTGTTGAACCGGTAGTTATCTATAACGGGGCAACGCACTGCGTGGATCAGGCGCAGCCAGCGCAGTATCCTTTGCGGGTACTCTTTCTTGGTACCTTTGAGCGCTATTTCAATTTCGCACGCCTTATTCCGCAGATGACTGCATTCCGGGATAAGCTCACGCTGACCCTTCAGGGTTTTGATCGTGATGGGGGGGTACAGCGAGCAATTGAGGAAAGCGAATCGGGCGATTTCATCACGATCAGGCCGCCTGTTGACACAACACGTATCGTTGACTCAATCGCTGAATTCGATCTGGGGCTCAATAATATCTTTCCCCGTACGCTTAACGAGGTCATGTGTTCCCCCAATAAGTTCTTCGATTACCTTTCTGCTGGGCTTGGGACGGTGGTTGCGCAGCAGGAAACATTTTTGACCTCAGTAGTCGAGGAGACCGGTTGTGGATTTGTATATGACCAGAAAGAGCCCGAAGACTTGCTGGAGGCGCTCGCCTATCTGGTTGAGCATCCAGACGAGGTCACTGCTATGAAACGCAACGCACTTGCGGTGGCGCCACGCTTCAGTTGGGATGCTCAGAAGAAGAAGTTGGTCGAGCTCTATCAGGGGCTCAGGCAGGAAGCGCGTTGAGCATGCAGCGGGAAGGACGTCGCTCGTCAACACAAGAAGAAATGCCTCTGACAGGTATGCGTATCTGCGCGCTGGTCAGCAATGATACGTCGCGTGACTCCCGGGTCAAAAAGGAATGTGCGGCTTTGGTCGAAGCGGGAGCTCAGGTCACACTCGTAGGTTTTGGGCGCTCTTACCCAGGATCAGCTGATGAGTTGCCGTATCGACTCCTGTTGGTCAAACCCTATAGCTTGCCCCGGTGGCTTACCGATCTGGGGCGAGAGACCACGCTGTATCCGATCCGGGTCGCGGTCAATACGCTCATACTCAATCCGTACCGGAAGAAGATGTTTGCCTCCGTGCGCCACCCGGTACTTGAAGCCCTGCGAAATGATCAGTACGACGCCATACATGCAAACGACTTCGATATGCTGGCAACAGGCGCAGCTCTTGCGCAGCGTAATCAGGCAAAACTCGTCTACGACTCCCATGAGATCTTCCTGGCGCCCGGACTTTTAGGGCTGAAGCCCAAAGCGGAGGAGCGATTCAGGCGGGAGGAGTCACGGCTCCTGCAACAGGCGGATGGTTTTATAACCGTGAATCCAAAGATCGGTGAGTACCTTTCATCCCTCTATGAACCCTCAGCCAAACCGGTCATCATCTATAACGGATCTACCACGTGTGTCCCTCAGGCAGACCCGGCACACCAGCCGCTACGCATCCTGTTTCTGGGGGGGCTGAGGAGTTTCTTTCATTTTCCGCAGCTCATCGGGCAGATGGCACGCTACCGTGGCAAGATCGAGTTCACCTTGCAGGGTCATGGTGATGACCAGGCAGCTATCAGGAAAGCGATCGAGGCAAGCGATACCCAGGATTTCATACGGATCATACCGCCTGTTGACACGTACTCGATCGTGGACTCAAGCAAGGATTTCGACCTGGGGTTGCTCAATTCGCAAGCCCGAAATCTTAATGAGATCATGTGTTCTCCCAATAAACTGTTTGATTATCTTTCTGCAGGGCTCGGTATCGTGGCGTCAAGCCAACAAACATTCATCAGGTCGGTGATCGAAGAGACCGGCTGTGGGTTTTTCTATGACCAACAGTGTCCCGAGGATCTGTTCATGGCGCTTGATTATCTTATCGGCCACCCAGAAGAAGTTTCCGAGATGAAACGTAAAGCTTTGGCAACAGCGCCCCGCTTCAGCTGGGATGCTCAGAAGCCTAAACTGATAGAATTGTATAGTTCGCTGAGATAAGCTTTGTATCAGCGTGCTGGATATACGTAACCTTACAAGGAGATGGATTTATGGCTATTCCACTGTTGGACCTCACCCTGCAATATCACGAGCATAAGAGCGAGTTTGATACTGCGATCGCAGACATTTTCGAGCGCTCCAGCTTCATCGGGGGCGCCCCGGTCAAACAACTCGAAGATGAGATCGCCGCATACTGCGGCACGAAGTATTGTGTCTCATGCGGCAATGGTACCGACGCCCTGTTCCTGATCATGTATGCTGCCGGCATTGGGCGAGGTGACGAGGTCATAACAACTCCCTGGACGTTTTTTGCCACCGTCGAGGCTATCCAGCATGTGGGCGCCACGCCGGTGTTCGTTGACATTGAGCCGGGTACCTACAACATCGATGCAGAAAAGATCGAAGCGGCCATCACTCCAAAGACCAGGGCGATCCTGCCCGTGCATATCTTTGGGCAGTGTGCCGACATGGACGCTATCAACGCCATCGCCGAGAAGCACGGGCTCTTGGTTTTCGAGGACGCCTGCCAGGCGATAGGCGCCACCTATAAAGGCAAGCGGGCCGGATCGCTCGCGAAGGCGGCGGCCTTCTCGTTTTTCCCGAGCAAGAACCTCGGCTGTGCAGGGGATGGTGGCTGCATCACTACCGACGACGCCGAACTTGCCGAGGCCGCGCGCCTGTTTGCCAAGCATGGCTCGCCCGTGAAGTATCATCACACGGTGTTTGGCGGGAACTCCCGCCTTGATACCCTGCAGGCGGCGATCCTTTCAGTCAAACTGCCTTATCTTGACGAATTTAATGGCCAGCGCCATGATGCTGCGAAGTATTACGACGCTGCGTTCGCAGATGCTCCAGAGATCGAGACGCCAGTCGAGCGTGACTTCGGCCAGATGGTCTATCACCTCTATGTCATCAAGTCCGATAAGTGCGAAGCCATCCAGGCGGCGCTCAAGGCGGCAGGCATCGGCAACGCGGTTTACTACCCGATGTCATTGCACTTGCAGGAAGCCCTGACGCTGTTGCCCGGCTGGCAGACTCCCAGCTTGCCGGTCAGCGAAGGCTGTGACAATAAGTGCCTGGGCATACCCTGTTTTCCCGGCATCACAAAAGAGCAGCAGGACGAAGTCATCGCGACGGTGCTGAGTGTCCTGTAGGGAAATAAGGAGCAGGGCTATGAGACGCAAGCCAAAAGGCTACGTATCCATTACCCGATAAACTCCAATAGGTTAGTACCATGAGGCAGATGATAAAAAAAGCGAAGGACTTCGTTTTAGAGTTCACGAAGATCAATGCGGTGCGTCGCCTGGCAAAGAACGTAGATGTCAAGCGGATTGAAGTCGTCAATCTTATTGCCCTGGGCGTTATCTTTACTTTTCTCGATGGCCTTGGTCTGACTCTTTTGTTGCCGGTCCTGCAGTTCATCCAGTCTAAGTCAGGCTACAAGATCAGTGGAAATTTTATCTGGACTGCCATCGCAAAGTTCATGAAAGTATTTCATATCCAGGTCAATCTTGTGAACCTTCTGATCATGGCGTTTGCTCCGATCCTCCTGCGTCAGATCGTCTATTTTATTAACGCCTGGTACTCGGCTCGGGTTTCTGGACGCATCGCGATCCGGGCGCGCATGAAAGCACTCAATACCTTCTATGACGCTGACCCGGACTTCTACGACCGCTATGGGGTTGGGGAGCGCGTCAATGTCGTGATGAATCTTTCATCTGCCTCTGGCTCTGCCTTTATCTCGGTCGTTACCTTCTTTATGACGGCGCTTCTTGTGATGGTCTATGTTGCCATCCTGCTGAAGATGTCAGTATTGGTCACGCTGTGTACCCTGGCAGCGGGCGCGCTTGTCATGATCGTAACACGCGTTAACATCAAGCGTATCGGCGCTTTCAGCAAGTATGTTGTGCGCCGTACGCAGGAGATGTACGCTAAGGTTGTTGAGCGTATGAACCTCATCCGCCTGGTGAAGATGCGGGATCAAAAAGTACCAGAGAAAAAGTTTATTGAAGACTTCAGTTATGAAATGTTTCATGTGGGCGTGAAGATGGCTGTTCGAAGCGCGCTTATCGAGATCACGTCGCAGCCGCTGATGATGCTTGCCGCTTTCGCTACGCTCTTTATCTGTGTGGCTGTTGTTGGCATGGGTTTGCCGCAGATCGTCCTGATCGTGTATATCCTGACGCAGATCAATGCGAAGATCAGTGCGATTAACTCGAATCGTCAGGCGATAACCACCAATATGGCAAGCGTCAAGCTTTTACATGAAACTATCGGTGTTGCAGCAAAAAGCAACACCATTCATTCAGGGTCAATTCCTTTCACGCAACTCGACCAAGGTATCGAGTTGTCACATGTGGAGTTCTCATATCCGGACATCTATCGTCCTGATGGCTCATTGCTCTCTGCAGGAAGTGACGTATTAAAAGATATCAGCTTCACAATCCCTGCTGGATCTTTTGCGGCTTTTGTTGGGCGTTCCGGGGCGGGGAAATCTACGCTGGTCGAACTTCTTGCGCGCATGCGGGAGGCTGATTCGGGTGAGATTCTCTATGACAATCACAGCATCAAAGAGTACCAGTTGGGTCAGTTGCGCCGTTCGATCGGCTACTTGACCCAACAGGCCATGCTTTTTAATGATACGGTCTATAACAACCTGATATACGGGCTTGGTTTTGAGCCGACAGAGGAACAGGTCCGATCTGCGCTGGACGGCGCCTACGCGAGTTTCGTCTATGATCTGCCCCAGGGTTTGAATACGAACCTCGGGGATTCTGGCGTACGTTTCTCAGGGGGTGAGCGCCAGCGTATTGGACTGGCGCGGGTCTTGCTGGAAGATACTCCGATCCTTGTGCTTGACGAGCCGACCTCTGCGCTGGACAGCGAGTCGGAGGGATATATCCAGCAGGCGCTTGAAAAACTCCACGGCAAAAAGACCATCATCGTTATAGCCCATCGCCTGGCTACCGTCATGAAAGCCGACCAGCTCTATGTCATGAAAGACGGCGAGATCGTTGAGCGCGGTACTCATGTGGAACTGATCGAGCGTGACGATATCTATGCCAAGCTCTTCAGCAGTCAGCTGCTGGTGTTAGACGGCGTGGGGGTGGAAGCAGATGCTTTTAATGAAGCTTCACCTACTGCGCAAAAAAATAGCTAGGAGTCCGATGATCGCAGTATTCGCATGAAAGCTAGATTGATAACGGTTTATTCATGAACATAAAGATCTTAAGTGTAGTTGGCGCGCGGCCAAATTTCATGAAGATAGCGCCCTTTATCCATGCCATTGACAGGCATAATGTTCGTGAAGCGACAATCGCGGGTAATGAGCCTGGCATTGAGCACATTTTGCTCCATACCGGGCAGCATTATGATCCGGAAATGTCAGCTGATTTTTTTGAAACGCTTGAAATCCCGGCGCCTGATATCAATCTGGGGATTGGTTCAGGCAGCCATGGGGAACAACTTGGTAAGACGATGATGGCTTTCGAGGCGGTTTGCCAGGAGGCAGAGCCTGATTGGGTTGTAGTTGTAGGCGACATCAATGCGACTGCGGCCTGCGCTCTGATCGCAAAACGATTGGGTATCCGGGTGGCGCATATCGAGTCAGGGCCGCGTAATTTTGATCTCCTGATGCCGGAAGAGCAAAACCGTATCATCGCTGATAACATGTCGGATCTGCTATTTGCGCTTGACCCCCTGTCGGTACAGAACCTGGAGGCTGAAGGCTTTACTGAAAAGCGCATTGTCCTGGCAGGAAATATCATGATCGATACGCTTGATGCTCAAAGCAGGCGTGCGGCACGACTCAACCTCGCCGCAAGCATCAAGACAGCAATCATACCGGGACAGCAGCACCCAGGGCTTGAATCGATTAAAGAGGAACACTATGGTGTAGTCACACTCCATAGACCCTCGAATGTAGATGAACAAGACAGGCTAGCTGATATAGTATGCCTTTTTAAAGACGTTGCAACAGAGATGCCGTTGCTTTGGACCGTTCATCCTCGGACTCGGGCGCGTCTTCGGAGCTTTGGACTATGGGAGTCTGTCCTTAAGAATCCGAACATTCTCTTGCTGGAGCCACTTGATTATCTGGTGCTGTTGCGTCTCAATCAAACAGCGCGACTTATGTTGACAGACAGCGGTGGCTTGCAGGGGGAGTGCTGCGTACTGGGGACGCCAGCGCTGATCCTTTTCGAGACGGCGGCATTGCCAGAGACCTATATTGATGCCGGAGGAACGAACTTGTTGGCAGGCGGTAACTACGAGCATATGCGTGCTTGTTTTAAGCAGGTAAAGGATCGACCTCGGCGCTCGTATCGCCCGCCCTACTGGGATGGGCATGCTGCCGAACGTATGGTTCGCGCCATTATAGAGTTTTAGAGGATGATTTTTTGGAAAGCGTAAACTTTGTCAGGACATCAACAATATGAAGGAGTTCAGTATATGTCAGAACAACTGAAGATGGGTATGGTCGGGTTTGGTTACTGGGGTCCGAATATCGCGCGCAATCTTGCGAAGAGCCCCGACATTAAGTTTGTAGCTCTGGCTGACGCAGCCGAGGGAAATCGGGCGAAGTTCGCAGCACTCTACCCTGAGGTTGCGACTTGTGCTTCAGTCGACGAGCTTCTGGCTGACTATGACATTGATGCGGTGGCGATCGCAACGCCGGCGCCTTCGCACTTTGTTGTTGCGAAGCAGGTTCTTGAAGCGGGCAAGCATTGTTTTGTCGAAAAGCCTCTGACTTTGTCTTCTGTGGAGGCTCATGAGCTGGTCGATCTGGCGGACACGCGCGGGTTGACGCTTCAGGTTGACCATCTGCTGAAATATCACTCAGCCATCCAGTGGATCAAGAACTACATCGATTCTGGCGAGCTGGGTGAGGTACGCTATCTCTACATGCAGCGCCTGAACCTGGGTGTAGTGCGCCAAAATGAGAATGCGTTCTGGTCGTTGGCGCCCCATGATGTTTCGATTGCGCTCTACCTGCTGGACGAGACTCCGACCAGTGTTTCTGCTTCCGGGGAATCCTATATCACACCCGGTATCGAAGATGTGGTCTTTGCCAACCTGTCATTTGACAGTGGCAAGATGGTCAACATCCACGTATCCTGGCTTGACCCTCACAAGACGCGCAAGTTTACGATCGTTGGTACGAAGAAGATGCTGGTGTTTGATGACATGGCGCCTTCCGAGAAGATAATCATCTATGACAAAGGGGTCGAAGCTCCTGCTCAGTCGGATACGTACAACAGCACGCCGACTCTGCGTTTTGGGGATATCGAGCTTCCCTATGTGCCGCTCAAAGAGCCGCTCTCAGCGGTCGTTGCCCAGTTCGTGGCAGCATGTCAGAATCATACGGCGCCTCTTTCCGATGGGCACGATGGCCTTCATGTGGTGCAGGTTCTCGAAGCAGTCGATGCTTCGATCAAATCAAAAGGCGCTCCAATCGCGATCACGCAGCGGTAAGCTTCTCGATCTGATCTACCAGTTCGACCGCGCGCAGCCCGTCAGCACCCGTGACCGTCGGATCGCTGCCGTTTCTGACGGCATGGTAGAAGTCCTCCTGTTCTTTGCGCAGGGGCTCTCCGCCTGATGCGATGCCGGGGATCTCGCTGATGGTTTCTTGCGTGTAGCTAGTGCGTCCATCTTCCGTTTTGTTTTCGACGCGGGCGCTCCGTTTGATCTCGACATCCTGCTTGAGCATATCGACCTTGAAAAAACGCTCGGTCTCTGAGACCAGTATTCTGCGAACTTTATCTTGCGTGATGCGGGAAGTCTGTAAAGTGGCGATACAGCCGTTGGCGAACTTGATCTGGGTCGAGGCAATGTCGATCTTGTCGCTGAGGACCTTGGCTCCGACCGCATGCACTTCTGTTGGCTCGCTCCCCGTCAGCCAGCAGGCAAGATCGGCATCATGCACCGTCAGGTCATAGACGACGCTGTCTTTTATACGTGACGGATAAGGGGAAAGACGCTCGATCGAGATCATCTGGGGCTTTTTGAGGCGACGTTTAAGCTCTTGTATGGCGGGGTTGAAGCGCTCAACATGCCCGACAGCTAAAACGACCCCTGCCTTCTTTGCAGCATCAACGATGCGCTGTGCAGCTGCGGGACTGTCTGCGAGGGGCTTTTCTATCAGAAGGTTGACCTTACGGTTGATCAAAGCCAGAGCAACTTCTTCGTGCAGCTGGGTCGGGACTGCGACAATAGCGACGTCGGCATACGCAATTTCATTGATGGAAGGAAGCGCTTCGCCACCCCATTGGGCACAGAGCTCACGGGCCGTGGTGATGTTTGTGTCAACAACGTAAGCAAGTTCAACATCTTCGCACTGCGACATGATCCGCACGTGGTGGCGTCCCATGTTGCCCGAACCGATTACCGCGCCTTTAAGTTTTGTCATGATCACTTCTTTCGCCTTATGAGGAGGATACGATATTATCCTGCGTCTGTGCTCATTTACTCCTCGGTATGATCTCTATATTATAATTGAACTCAGTTGCGAGGATATCTGGAAAGGACGATCACTTCGCAATGCTTATAGGTATGCGGTGAGAAAAAGCATATCTATCGGATATCAATACGTCATACTCTGGCCTGGAGGGAAGTAGTTAATGCCTATTGGAACATCGATCCTGGTGACGGGTGGCACAGGCTCATTCGGCAAAAAATTCATATCGACCGTACTTGAATGTTTTCCTGAGGTTGAACGTATCGTCATCTATTCTCGCGATGAGCTGAAACAAACCGAGATGGCTCGATGCTATCCGGTCGCTGAGTATCCTCAGTTGCGTTTTTTTATCGGTGATGTGCGTGATTTGGGGCGTTTGAAACTCGCCATGCAGGGTATTGATACGGTGGTACATGCGGCGGCGCTTAAACATGTTCCAGTATGTGAGTATAATCCATTCGAGGCGATCAAGACCAATGTCATCGGTGCGCAGAATGTTATCGAAGCCGCTTATTACACGGGCGTCAAGCGTGTCGTTGCGCTTTCAACAGACAAAGCAGCAGGCCCCATCAATTTGTATGGCGCCACAAAACTTTGCAGCGACAAACTGTTCGTTGCAGCGAACAATTATCGTGGCCAGAATGACATACGCTTTTCTGTGGTTCGTTATGGCAATGTGATGGGTTCCCGAGGATCGGTCATACCATTTTTTCTGGAGGAGCGTTTCAAAGGCGCCCTGCCTATCACTGATTCACGTATGACCCGCTTCAATATCAGTCTTGAAGAGGGTGTCAGTCTTTGTCTGTATGCACTTGAACATATGTGGGGCGGCGAACTTTTTGTTCCTAAAATCCCGAGTTATCATCTTCCGGATGTTGCAGAGGCGGTCGCTCCTTCTGTGCCCGTTAAAAACGTTGGCATCCGCCCAGGGGAGAAGCTGCATGAAGAGATGATCACGGTTACTGATGCGCTGGCTACTCTGGATTTGGGCGATAAGTATGTGATTCTTCCAGCAATCCCACTCTGGGATATCGAGGAGTTCAAGAAAGCTCATAACGCGACTTCATGTCCGGATGGGTTCTCATATAATTCAGGCTCCAATGATCATTGGTTGACTGTCGAGGACTTACGCTCATTGATTATCGAACATCTTGATCCTACTTTTGAGCCACTTACATGAAACCGGTCTGTTTAATACCAGCACGAGGTGGGAGCAAACGTATCCCTCATAAGAACACCCATGCTTTTCTTGGCAAGCCGATTATTTCCTATTCGATCGACTGTGCCAAACAGTCAGGCTTGTTCGAGGAAGTCATTGTTTCGACCGATGATTCAGAGATAGCTGCTTGCGCGAAGAATTATGGCGCGACGGTTCCTTATGTGCGTTCGGCGCGAACATCTGGCGATCATTCCCCGCTGGCTCAGGTAGTCGCTGAAGTGTTGGAGGAATTGGATGCTGAGGGCAGACGCCCCCAGGAGATATGCTGCCTTTTGGCGACGGCGCCCCTGTGTACCAGCGAGGATCTTCATACAGGCTATCGGCTACTTCTTGGTTCTGATGCGACAGTGGTATGCCCAGTGGCGAGTTTTTCGTATCCTCCGCAACGTGCGTTGCGTCTTAATGCTCGGGGAAGAGTCTCTTTGACGCAACCTGAAAACAACCTGACGCGCTCTCAAGACCTGGAGCTCCTCTATCACGATGCTGGTCAATGGTATTGGATTAAGGCGGATGGTTTTGATGAGAACTGTTCACTGCTTGGGCCGACAACGACTGCCCTGGTGTTGCCGCGCGAACAGGTTCAGGATATTGACACGGAGCAGGACTGGATACTGGCAGAAATGAAGTATCGTCGGCTGTGGCCGGAAAACGAGTGAGGATCGCTGGTGATATCAGCGAAAGGAGTCCAGTGATGATCCCTTATAGTACGCAGTCGATTTCTGAAGAAGATATCCAGGCGGTTGTTCAGCAATTACGTTCGGCTTGGCTGACACAAGGTCCGACTGTGGATTTGTTCGAGGAGGCGCTTGCGTCATATTGTGGTTCACGATTTGCTGTCGCTGTTTCCAGCGGGACCGCTGCGCTGCACCTTTCGATGGTCGCCCTGGGGGTTGGCCACAATTCATTAGTGTGGACGACTCCGAATTCATTTGTCGCTTCTGCCAACTGCGCGCGCTACACAGGCGCAGATGTTGATTTCGTTGACATTGATCCTGCTACCTACAACCTTTCTGTTGCTCAGTTAAAACAGAAACTTGAAGCGGCAGAGCGCGCAAGACGATTGCCTGATGTTGTGATCCCGGTACATCATTCCGGTCTCTCTTGTGATATGGCCGCGATCGCTCAGCTGGCTCAAAAATATGGTTTCAAGGTGGTTGAGGATGCGAGCCATGCGCTCGGAGGAAGCTACCATGATGTGAAGGTGGGCAGCTGTGCGTATTCAGATCTCACAGTGCTGAGTTTCCATCCTGTTAAGAATATTACGACAGGCGAGGGTGGCGCGGTGCTTACCAATGATGAAAAGCTGGCTGAGCACCTGCGTCGTCTTCGTAGCCACGGGGTTACGCGCGACCTGAACTCTATGAAATATCCCGACGGTACTCCCTGGCATTATGAACAGACTGAACTTGGCTTCAACTACCGAATCACTGACATCCAGTGCGCGTTAGGCCTCAGTCAATTGACTCGGCTTGATGCCTGGGTGGCCCAGCGTAATGAACTTGCGAAACGCTATGATGGGTGTTTTATTGATACGCCTTATCAGTTCCAGCAAGGGGATCCGCAGTGTCTTTCCGCGCGTCATCTGTATGTGTTACGCGTGCCAGAAGGGCGCCGAGACGAGATCGGCAAGGCTTTGCGGGCTGAAGACATTCTCGTGAACCTTCATTATGAGCCGATCCATCTTCAACCGTATTATCGCCGACTGGGATTCAAGCCGGGTGATTTTCCTGAAGCGGAAGCTTACGGGAATGACGCATTAAGCATCCCACTGTTTCCTGCGCTGAGTTCCGAGCAGCAAAATCTGGTCATCAGCAGACTCACGCGCTTTTTCGTCTGAGGTAAGCGATGTCTTCTGAGAGCCCTGGAACACTACTTCTCTGCGTCGATGCTGACAAGGCGGTTGGTGCGGGGCATGCTGTCCGTTCCCTTGCGCTTGCCCAGGCATGGCAACGTGCAGGAGGACGGGCGGTCTTTGTGGGCAATATGGCGCTCCCATGGTTTTGCGAGGAGCTTGCAGCTCGGGGCATCGATTTGGTCGGAACTGTGGGGCAGGAGCAGATCACGGATAATGAGCTTGTTTTGATCGCGAAAAGATATAACGCGGAATGGCTCAGCTTTGACGGATATCATTATCCTACCGAACTGGTTTTGCAACTCCAGCAGCATGGGTTGCAGGTGTTGGCATTTGATGATGGCGGAGGCTCTTTTCCGGTCACAGCTGACATTGTTTTGAACCAAAACTTCGGCGCTGAAGAGGAGGATTACGAGGGGGCGGAGGGGATCTGCCTGCTGGGTGCGCAGTATGCGCTCTTGCGCGAAGAGGTTCTCTGTTTGCGCGCTGAGCGTCAGCGACGTCAGCCGTCATCTGATGAGTGTTTGCTTATTACTATGGGCGGGGGAGAGCAGACCTCACGTTTTCTTGAACTTGCTGGGCTTTTGGGCGACCTGAAAGAGAAAGAAAACTCCTTTTTTTCGACGATCGTTATTGCGCCCGGGGAAAGTGACCAGAGGGCGATCGCGGAAGCTTTCAAACATCAGGGCTTATCCATGCGTATCCTGGATGATCCGCGTATGCTTATTGCTCAATACCTCAAGACGTCAGCGGCTCTTACGGCGGCGGGTTCGACCTGTTGGGAGCTGAATTATCTGGGCATTCCTTTCCGACTGCTGGTGGTTGCTGATAATCAGAAACCTATCGCTGATGAACTCACTGAGCGAGGCATCAGTAAGCTCGTCTCATTCGAGTCGCTTGCCGAATTGCTTGCTTCAGAAAGCCCTGCCGTATCAGAACGAGTCATTGATGGGGGCGGAGCGGTGCGCGTTGTCAATGAAATGCTTCGCCTTACTGCAATAAAGCAAAGCGCTATCATAGTCACTTCAGAGGCACTTCCGTCCAGCGCGCGTCTTTCATTTCGCGAGATAGCCCCCCCTGATACCGATTTGTTGGTTTCCTGGCGCAGCTCTGAACGGGTGCGCGCTTATTCGCGCAATGATCGTCCTGTCACCACTGTTGAACATGAGGCATGGTTCAGGCGTTATCAAACCGACCCTTCTGAATTACGGCTGCTGTTTTTCGAAAAAGCCAGCGGAGAGCCTCTTGGTTTGGTTGGGGCGCAGAGGGAAGGCGATACTGCTCGTCTGTCTTATTACCTTGGAGAAGCAGCTTTTGAGGGGAAGGGCTTTATGACAGAAGCTCTTTCCCAGTTCATTAACTGGCTGTTCTCGCAGGGGACTATCCGGCGGGTTTCGGCTCTGGTACGTGTAGATAACAAAGCGTCGCAAGCTGTTTTGCATCGGCTCGGTTTTTTTTATGATGAAACAGAAGAAGGTAGTGGCAAGATGTGGCTATTAGCTATCCGTGAGCGGGAGAAGAAAGAAAACAAAGAATCATGACGCAGGATCAGAACTCAGTATTTGTTATTGCCGAGCTTTCAGCAAATCATGATGGCTCGCTTGAACGTGCTCGTCAGACCGTGAAGGCTGCTGCGGCTGCCGGGGCGGATGCTATCAAGATACAGACTTATACAGCCGATACCCTGACTCTTGACTGCGCTCTGCCACCGTTTCGTATTGAAGAAGGGCTGTGGGCAGGTCGAACTCTCTATGAGTTGTATCAGGAAGCGGCGACTCCCTGGGAGTGGCATCGGGAATTGCGTGATCTTGCATACAAGGAAGGGATACTGTTCTTTTCTACTCCCTTTGATGATACGGCTGTTGACTTTTTGGAAGAACTCGAAGTACCGCTTTATAAGATCGCATCGTTTGAACTTATTGATATCCCGCTGTTAAAGAAGGTCGCGGCCACGCATAAGCCGGTTATTCTCTCTGCGGGCATGGCCACGATAGCTGAGGTCGAAGAAGCGGTTACGACGCTGCGAGAGGGTGGCTCTGGTGAGGTCACGCTGCTGAAATGCACAAGCGCCTATCCTGCGCTGCCCGCGGAAGCAAACCTACTCACGATTCCTGATATGTATGAACGTTTCGCTTGTGGGGTCGGCCTCTCGGATCACACTTTGGGGTCAGCGGTTGCAGTTGCGGCAGTTGCTCTTGGCGCCACCGTAGTGGAGAAACATTTCACACTTGATCGCTCCGGGGGTGGCCCAGATGACAGCTTTTCGATGGAGCCCGAAGAGTTCGCCCCTATGATCACTGATATTCGGATTGCCGCTCTGGCGCGTGGAAAGGTGCAGTATGAACCTACCGGTAGCCAGAGTGCAAGTTTGAGGTTCCGTCGTTCGTTGTTCGTAGTACAGGATATATCTGCGGGTGAGATGTTCACGAAAGAGAATGTACGCTGCATCCGACCAAGTGATGGTCTTCATCCTCGCTACTATGAGGCGGTATTAGGTAAGTGTGCTTCTTGTGATGTAAAGAGGGGGACTCCGCTACGGATGGAACAGGTGGACGGACTTGCTTGTTGATAGAGGAGCTAATAATCGATGAAACAAGTTAAATCATGCTTACGAGCCATGCAGAAATTCCTTTTCTGTTTTGTTTTTAATAGACTGAAGCATGCTTCATATAAGGGCATAGATGGTTTTCGGCTGGCGTATCGTCTCCTCAATCCGGCTGGAGGCGAGCTTTTGCATAAAGAAATGGAAGCTATGTTGCCGGCTTTTCTTGATTTTACTCGTTTGTCAGATGACGATGCCGAACAGGCGTTCAATGATCGTATACAGTTTCGCCGTCTTTGTACCTGCTCCCTTCAAGGGGTTTATGAAAAGATCATCCAGGAAGTTGGTACAGGTCGTAGATATGAACACGTGATTGCCACGGCAACTCCTCATTGTATCGACCGGGTGCGCTTGCGTACGATAGAGACGTTTGATCTGGATGAGGTCTATGCTCCGGGTTTCGAGCAAATTCCTTTTGCGTTACCACCTGAAGTCGGGCTCCGCTCATGGAAACGTTTGAGACGGATAGCAAGGCGTCTGTCATTTTTTGCCTTCTTCGATATGTCGTTGCATGCCTATGTCTGGTTTTGGCAGGTTTTTGAGCGCGCTCTTCGTTATACGGTACTCTCCAACTGCCTGGGAACCTTATATTTCTTTGATGTCTATACTCCGGCATTTCATTTGCTTGCCGAATACTGCAGTTATTACCTGCCCGAGCATGAGATCGTTTATTTTGTTGAGGAGCAGATGCCGTACCATTACTTGCGTTATTCACAGATAAAAGGCACACTCGTTGTTTCTTCAGACATCCAGAAAGAGCAGGCGGAGCTTCTCCATCAACGAGGATGGCTTCTTGCTAACAAGTTTATGACGTATGGTCCTGATATCCCCACGCATCCACAGGATCCAAAGCGTACCGAAGCCGTATACGACATTGGTTTTATCAGCTCAGGAGAATGGGCTCGCCGCTTTGGCAGGCAACAGGTACGCGCCGAAGAGTATGAGCTTGTGCGCGCTGGCGAGTTTTTGGACAATCAGTTGGCTCGTACCGCAACCAGTGTGCTTGATGTTGTTTTAAAGTATGCGCAGGCTCATGATCTTTCGGTCTGTATTTACCCTCATCCCTATGAGCGTTTGTTGCTCAAACAAGATATCAGGCCACCCTGGTTCGCTTTTGTTGACAATGAAAGTGTGTATATGGATAGGCATGAATCATCAAATTCCGAAGAAACGGTAAAAGAAGCCTTTGTTTCGGTATCTTCTCAGTCTACGCTTACTCTTAAGCGGCTTGAGCAAGGATATCGGAATTCTTTCCAGGGCGGCTATGGCTTTCCCAACACGGATGCTGACTTTATGGATACTCTTGGCAAATATTGCTCTTACTATTTTGCTACTCTTGATGAGCTTTGCGATAAGCTTGAAGGTGTGTTTTATGCTGATGCACCTCGGTCATCTTCCCTCATTTGAGAACGAGCCACTGTTGGTGATGACTGATGCGGTATGAATGTTTGAAGCGAGTAAGGTAATGACAGAAAAGCAGAACAAGCCACTTGTTTGTATCGTAGCGCGTGGCGCTGTTGATATCCGAACGCGCAAAACGGCTGAGGCGCTTTCGCGTCTGGCTACGGTGAAGGTCTTTGTTGTGACCTATCCAAATGCCCGGACTGAACCGCAGGCAGAGGAGCCGTTCTCGGTGCGTTTTATTAGTCGCCAGGGGCCTGCTCCGGGTAAAACCAGATATCGCTTATTGCGTATCGCCTATAACCTGATCATCTATAACCTGTGCGCACGATACTATGACCGCAAAGCGGGCGTCTTCAGTGAAAATCTGGTCCGAAAAGCAGTACTGAATGAGAAGCCTGACGTTGTGTATGCCATTAATGCTGCCACGCTGAAGCCGTGTGCCGAAGCAGCCGGGCAGCTTGGCGCCGCGTTGATATATGATGCGTACGAATATTGGCCCGATCATCGTAAAGGGCCTGCCTGGGCGTTTTCAGATAGTGAACGTCATGCCATATATGCGGCTGAGCGTGATCATATGGCTCAGGCTGATCTTGCGATCACGGTCTCGCCTTTACTGGCGCGCGCCTATCAGACCGAGTTCAACCTGCCCCGCATTCCTCTGGTCATTTTCAATGCGCCACCAACTTGTGTTGAAGTTGCCCGTCCGGTCGGTAGCACAGTCAAGTTCGTTTATCTGGGCAACTTACGACCCGAACGCAACGTTGAGCTCATCTTTGAAGCCGCAGCCCGTACCGAAGGCGTTGACATGAGCTTTCAGGGCTCCGGCCCTCTTGAGGGATGGCTGCATGATGAAATCAAGAAGCGCGGGCTTGAGGACAGAATCCATGTGGTCAAGCCGGTTCCTTACGATCAGGTCGTTGTGTCAGCCAGTCACTACGATGTGGGTATTTCGGTTTTTGGGGATTACAACTTTCAGGTTTTGGGAGCGCTTCCTAACAAGTTCTTCGAGTGTATGGCTGCAGGTTTAGGCGCTATCGTGTCACCTACTCCGGCGTTCACAGAATTTGAAGATATCGAGAGCTTTGCCACGATATTGCCAGAAGTGTCAGTTGACGCTTTGGCGGTGGCCCTGCGCCAGTTGGCACAGGATCCGGTGCGGGTGTCTGCCATGAAAGCGGGGGCAACTGCATTGGCTCCGCGCTATGTGGGCCAAGCCCAGGCAGAACGCCTGCGGGAGGCGTTTGTTGCGATGATGGCGCAAAGGACAGATGATGCCCGAGCATAAGAAGGCTGTTTTTATCACTGACTCCTTGTACTTTGCTGACCGGCGGGCGCAACGCAGCGTCCAGTCTCTCTGCCAGCTTGGGCTGTCTGTGACCGTGATCGACCAGGGTCTGGAACCACAACGCTCGGGCGCGGCGCTTCCTGCGGGCGTTGACTACCGCCCCTATCCGGTTCCTGCAGGCAGGGTCGGTCGCTTTTTCTGGCACCTTGGTAATCACTTCAACCCACTCAATGCGCAGCGCCTGCGCACCGAGTGGTGCCGGCGCCTGCTTGAGAAGGTCAATCCCGATCTGATCCATGTCGTCAATGTCTTTTCGCTTGAGGCGGTCGCGCTCTTTGCTGAAGAACGGGCTGTCCCCTTTATCTATGAACCCTACGAATACTGGCCTGAGCATCTTCACTCAGCTATCTACGGACTCGATCCTGCGCTTGCCCAGCATCTGTCCGATACCGAGCAGCGCGCGGCGCCCCAGGCGGCTCAGATCATCACGGTCAGTCCGCTTCTGGGCAGATGGTATCGTGAGGAGTGGGGTGCGCGCAGTGTCAGTATCGTATACAGCGCTTTTGGGCAGGCTTCTTTGGAGCAGCGCACGGACAAGCAGCAAAAACCAGCAGCTACCAAGCAGAGTGCGGCGCTTAAGGTAGTCCACTCGGGCAACCTGGCAAAAAACCGCAATGTCGCGCTGCTGGTCGAAGCGATCGGCATGGCGCCCGGGTGCCAGGCCACGATCCAGGGGCAAGGTCCGGAGCTCGCCGCCCTGATTGCCCAGGTCGAGCGCCTTGACTTGCAGGATTCAGTCGACTTCCTTGCCCCGGTACCCATCGATGAGGTGATCGCCTCTCTTGGGGGTTTTGACCTGGGGTTTATCGGAACAGATGCCAGCACGCGCCAGACGAATGGGGCATTGCCGAACAAGCTCTTTGACTACCTGGCGGCGGGCTTGCCGCCTATCGCGTTTAAGACCTCTGCCCTGGCAGACTTCCCGTCGATCGACGAATGCGCGGTGTTAGTTGATCCGGCAACGCCGGAGGCGCTTGCTGAGGCGCTCAATAAGCTGAAGGCTGACCCCCGCCATCGGGCCGCCTTAAGCGCAGGCGCGCTGGCGCAACGCGCTCGCTATACCGATGACGTTCAAAGAGAGGCGCTTACCAAGGTATACCGGGCCGTACTTGCGCAAGCGGGGACGACCGCCCGGCGCACTCGACCTGATGAAGCTGGACGCTCATGAAGATACTCGTGGTCACACGCTCGTTTCCGCCGGTTGCCAATACCGGGGTGTTCAGACCGCTGCGTCTGGTTCGCGGACTTGTGCAGGCGGGCCATGAGGTCAAGGTATTGACAGTCGATGAGCCGGGCTCTCTGCGCTCGGATCCTACGCTGCTGGACTTTATACCAGCAGGCGTTACGGTTGTTCGGATTCCTTCTGGCGGCACCCTGCGCAGAAAGCTGGTCCGGCTCTCAGGCGGGCGGCTGGTCGAGCTCTATAAGCTGTATCAGAGGCTGTTAAAGTTCAAGAAGAACGTGACTGCGCCGGCGTTGCCGTACCCTCTGTTTTCCGGAGAGTCAAACGCCTGGATGATCCCCATGATAGCGGCGGGCAAGGAGCTGGCAGGTGACTGCGATCTGATCTATGCAACCGTACCGCACTGGGAGCCGCTGGTCGTGGTCAATGAGATATCAGAAGCCTGCGGTGTTCCCTTTGTGATAGATTACCGTGACTTGTGGACGACTAACCCGCTCAGCCCGGCAAGCGAAGAAGAGAGAGCTCTTGAAGAGGCGATCCTGAGGCAGGCGAGCCAGATCATCACGGTAAGCGAGTCCTGCGCGCAGGACTACCGGGACGCCTTTCCGTTTTTGTCTGACAAGCTGACGGTCATCAAGAATGGCTATGATCAGGAGATGACGCCGTCGCCACGGGTGGTGGAGGGACCACTGCGCCTGATATACACGGGGGAACTGTACGGAGGACGTACGGTATCGCCGGTGATCGAGGCGCTCAGGCTGCTTCCTCAAGCGGACGTCCGTTTTGATATCTATGGGGTCGTCAATCGACAGAATCGACAGGACCTGTCACGGGCGCCCTCAAACGTAAGGCGCCACGGCTTTGTTCCGCGCAATGTTGCCCTGGAAAAACTGGCGGAAGCAGATATCTCTGTCATCTCGACCTTGCCGGGGGACAAAACGGCGCTCCCGCAAAAGATGTATGACACGATAGCGCTCGGAAAACAGGTCCTCTATCTGGGCGACGCTGACGCAGAGATTGTTTCGTTTTTAGATGAGTTTGGATTGCTGAACAGCTGCCCTGCAGGGCCGGAAAAACTGGCGGTTCTTCTTTGCGGCTTTATAAGCAAAAAGAAACAGGGAAAGTTGACCCCGGTGCTCTCTGAGCAACTAAATGAGTATGAAACGGCGTCGCAAACACAGGAGTTTCTTGCAGTTTTCGAGAAAGCGCTTACGTCGTGACAGCCCCGATGAGCATCTTGCTGGTGGCAGCCGCAAACGCGACGACTGGTGGCGGGGAGCGCCACACGGCCGATCTGGCCTGCGCGCTGGCAGACCGGGGCGTCCGGCTGGGGATAGCGGCCCCTGCGGGCGGAGACCTGGCGCGCATTGCGAACACAATTGGCGCGGACTACTTTCCGCTCCCGCTGGACGGGGCCTTGCGCCCGAAGACGATACGGGCGCTGCGTGGCGTGATCTGTCAGTTTGCGCCCGACATTGTGCATGCCCAGGGCGCGCGCGCGGCTGCGTTTGCGCGACCGGCAGACCCACAGGCACGCAGGCGTCTGATTTACACGGTCCATGGCATCCATGCTGACCAGGGAGGGCCTGTCCGTTTTGCCAAGCTGGCGCTGGAGCGCGTACTTCGCAGGCGTACCGCGCAGTTCATCACCGTCTGTGCGGCCGATAAAGAGCGAGGCGCCCATCTGCGCCTGCTTGATCCGCAGCGCAGCCGCGTTATCTACAACGGCATTGCCGTGCACACGGAGGAGGCGCTCAAGGCTCTGGCCAGCGAGTCTGCCGCGTTCCGGGAAGAGGCAGGCACCGCGCCAGATACTCCGCTGCTTCTTCACGTGGGACGCATCTGCCCCCAGAAGAACCAACCCCAGCTGTTGGAAGCGTTCTCCGCGGTGCTGGCCGAGGCGACCCTGGCTCCGCAGGCGCTCCCGGCCCAGCCCCCGGCCCGGCCCCTGGCCCCCCGCGCGATCCTCGCGCTCATCAGCGCGGGTAGCGCGCAACAGCGCTCGGAACTTGCCGCCTGTATCGAGCGCCTGGGTCTGACGTCCTCGGTGCGTCTGCTGCCCCCTCGCCCCGATCTGACGGCGGCGTTTGTGGCGGCCGACCTGTTCGTCCTGCCGTCGCTCTGGGAGGGCTTCCCGTACACAATCATTGAAGCGGCCGATGCGGGCTGTGCGATCGTGACGACTGACGTAGGGGGCAACAAGGAGGCGATCCTGCCTCCGCAGGAAGGCTGGCTGGCGCCTCCAGATGACCTTTCTGCGCTCACAGAAGTGCTCACAGAAGCGATCGGGAACCCGGAGCAACGCCAGCAGCGCGCGGCCCGGGCCAAAGCCCATGTTGACGCCGCGTTCACGCTTGAGGCGATGGTGGAGCAAACCGTCGCGTGTTATCAGGATGTTATCGATTCTGTGCAGGAGGAGGAACGTGCGCATGTCTGACGGTCCGTCGATCCGGCTTTCTGTTGCCGTCGTGGCCACTTCTTCTCGCCCTGGTCTGGTTCGTTATGCACGCGGACTTGTGGGTGGCCTGCTTCAGCTGCCGTCGCAGACGCGCCCTCAGCTCACGCTTATCGTGGCTGCCGGCCAGACCTCCTTCAGCGAGCGCCGGCAGAAATGCCAGGTGATCACGCTGAGCAAGGACCCGGCAACGCCTGCGGGTCTGCGTGAGATTTCCCGGATTATTCGTCGGCTCGACCCTGAGGTCGTGCATGTTCTCGATCCTGCTGTGGCGGGTCTACGGACAAAGACGCCTTTGGTGGCTACGCTGCATGACCTGGCGCCGCTTGTCCTCGAAGACAGCCTGATACCCGCGCCCCAGTGCCGCGGACCCCTGCGTCTGGTCGCCCGCGCAGCCAAGACTTCCCAGGCGCTCATCGTGCCCACGCAGCAGGCGGCAGATGTTGTTGCGCGCCGCTTTCCTGTAGCCGCAGACAGGCTCTGCGTCATCCCTAAGGCGGCAGACGACTTTGTCGCCACGGGCAAAGAACTGATGCCCGACCTCATGCACCGCCTGCCGCCGACGCAGTTTTTCCTGGCGATGGGCAACGCGCAGCCCTACCAGAATCTTTCTGTTGTGGTGCAGGCCTTCGGGCACTTTTTCCAGCAGGCCGCCGCCCTGACGGGTTTTGATGTGCGGGCCTGTCCTCGCCTGCTGCTGGTTGGCAAGAACCGATCAGGGCAACTTGCGCCACGACTGCCCTTGGCAGCCTCAGAACTGATTCATTTCACAAACCGGGTTACCGATGAGGAGCTGCGCTGGCTCTATGCTCATACGCTTGCCTTTGTTGCCCCGTCGCATTATGCAAGCTTTGGTACCTGCGCGCTTGAGGCGGCAAGCTTTGCGACCCCGATCCTGGCTGCTCACGCAGGTGCGCTGCCAGAAGTTCTGGGCGAAGGCGAGGGGGCCGGGGCGGTCTACTTCAAGCCCGATGACCCCGAGGAGCTTGCCGCGTTGCTGCTTCACATCGCGCGCGACCAGGACTTCGTTGACGCGCTTTCTGCCGCGGCCTACAAGCGTGCGGCGACCTTCAGCTGGCACCAGTCGGCTGAAGCAACGCTTGCTCTCTACGAGCGTCTCTGCAGCTGGTAGGACCAGCGCTGTAGGCAGTCCGTGGAGCAGGCGTCCAAATGTTACAATAAAACGCGAGAAGTCAGTTCTAGCTGAGAGGTGAATCGTGTCTGATCAGTCGGCACAAAATCTGCGCGTTGTTATCGTAAATAGTTTTTCTGGCCCCAATATCGGGCGTTATGGCACGCGCGCGATACCGCTTGTCAAGGGCCTGCTTGCTGCGGGCGCGCAGGTAGGGGTGGTAGCTGCGGCGGGCTCAGGCTTTGCGCACGCGGCCATCGAGGCGGGCGCCAAAGTTGACGCGGTAGCGATGGGCGCATTTCATATGGGGCGCCTCAAGCGCAGCATTCATCATATGGCCTGGCGCATGAATGCCAATCTGGTGGTTGGCACCAGCTTTTTTTCCAACATGCTCGTGCGTCGCGGCGCGCCGGACAGCGCGCACGTGGTCAACATCGTGTCGCGCATTCCGTCTTCGGCGTTCGATTTTTCCGGGGGCAAGGTTTCATTTTCTCCCAAGGAGCTTATTGGCCAGACCAAGCGTAAATACAATGATGTGTACGTCGCGCTTTCTGCGGCAGTCTCTGACGCGCTGGTAGAAAACGGGGTTCCCGCAGAAGAGATCGTGGTGATCCCCAACGGCATCGACGCTGACGCCTTTGTTGACGCCGCCGTCAATCTGACGGGTTCTGGCGCGCCCAAGATGCCCGAAGACGATGCCCGGCTTGCGGGCCGTCCGCTGGTGTTTGCGGTCGCCCGCAATCTGGTTGAGAGCAAAGGGGTCGATATTCTTGAGGAGGTTGCGGCGCGTATCCTGCGCGACTGGCCTACTGACACCACGATAGCGGCGCCAAACTTCCGGGTGGCGGGCACCGGCCCTGATAAGGAGGCCCTCAACGCCTGGCTGCGCAAGGAGGCCATTGCCGATCACTTTGAGATCATGGGCTTTGCGCCGCAGATCTCGCGCTGGTATCGCGTCAGCGATGTCGTGGCCATGCCTTCGCGCTCTGAGGCGGTAGCGGTTGTCGCGCTTGAGGCAATGGCGCACGGTAAGCCGGTGGTTGCTTTTGAGACCGGCGGAATCCCTGAGGTGGTCGCTGATGGCGAGACCGGCATTTTGGTTCCGCCGGAAGACAAGGAGGCGTTTGCCGCAGCCCTCAAAGAGCTGTTGCTTGATCCTGAGCGCGCCCGTAAGATGGGCGAGGCGGGCGCTGCGCGGGCGCGCGAACAGTTCAGCGAGAAGAAGATGCTTGAAAGCTATATCAAGCTGTTCAATGAATTAATCGGATAAGGAGTCCCTATGGAGCAGGCGGAGCAGGCGGCTATCCATTTTGGAACTGACGGATGGCGCGCGGTCATCGGCGATGACTTCACGAGCGACTCTCTTGCGCGCCTCGCGCAGGCGACCGCGGAGGTCTTTGCGGACGTGTCCACGCAACCCGGCGCTACTCTGCTGGTAGGCTATGACGCGCGGTTTCGCGCCGACGCCTTTGCGCGTCTGGCAGCAGAGGTCATCGCTGCCCATGGCGTCAACGTGATCCTGTCCGATCGCATCATCCCGACGCCAACACTGTGCTGGGCGGCGGCACGTCGCGCAGACGTGGTCGGCGCGGTGATGCTGACGGCCAGCCATAACGACAGCAGCTATCTGGGCTATAAAGTGCGCCTGGCCGACGGCGGCGCGGCGCTCCCCGAATTTACGGACCGCATTGTAGCCGCGCTTCCGCAGCACGCGGACTACGCGCGCGCTGAGGTCGAGACTGAGGACTTGCTCAGCCCCTATCTGGAGGCGTTGCGCGCCCAGATAGATACCCGCGCCATCGCTGCCTGGCCAGTGGAAGTCGTGGTCGATCCGCTCTACGGCGCCGGCCAGGGCGCTCTGGCCGGGCTCCTGCGTGAGGCGGGCGTGACCGTCCATGAAATCCACGATGAGCGCAATCCCGGCTTTGGGGGCCTGCATCCTGAGCCGATAGAGCCCTGGGTGGCCCCGGCGCGCGAGGCGGTGCTTGCCACCGGCAGTGTGGCGGCGCTGATTACCGACGGCGACGCTGATCGCATTGGCGCGCTTGACGAGACAGGCCTCTGGATAGCGCCTCCCAAACTTATGGCGCTGCTGGCGACTTACCTGGTAGAAGACAAGGGGCAGACGGGCGCGATCATCAAGACCCGCGCGGGCTCAGTCTTGGTTGACCGCATCGCGCGTGCGCTTGGCTGCGACTGCATCGAGACCCCGATCGGCTTTAAGTGGGTCTACGAGCAGATGATCGAGCGCCCGGTGCTCATCGGCGGCGAGGAGAGCGGGGGCATCGGGATCCCCGGGCATCTGCTTGAGCGTGACGGGCTGCTGATGGCGATCCTGCTTGTCAATGTGATGGCCGCGCGCAAGAAGCCGCTGAAGGCGCTCATGGAAGATATCTATGAGCGGGTCGGCGACATGAAGTACCGGCGCATCGACGTGCGGCTGAGCCCGGAGCAGATGGAGGGCTTCTTAGCCCGTATCCCCACGCTCAGGCCCGCGCAGGTCACGGGGCTCAGCTTGTGCGACGCCACCGACCACGATGGGCTGAAGCTGCGCTTTGACGATGACCAATGGCTGCTGCTGCGTCCCTCAGGGACTGAGCCGCTGGTGCGAATCTATGCCGAAGCGCTTACGCAGCAGGCAACTGATCGCCTGCTCAACGCCGGATACTGGCTGGTAACGACGGGCGTCGAGCAGCCGCAGGCCGCTGATATCCCGGGTATAGGCCGCCTCATCGCAGATCCGGTCGACTGACCGATGCGCCTGACGCTGGTCAACAAGTACTACCCGCCCCACATTGGAGGCATCGAGTTTCATGTCCGCGACCTGGCTGAGGCCCTGGCGGTCGCGGGCCATCAGGTGCGCGTGATTGTCTGCAACAACGAGCATCGCTATGCAGAAGAGGTCATCTGCGGGGTCGAAGTGCTACGTCTGCCACGGCGCACGGAAGTCGCCTCCACGCCCATCGCCCATAACTTTGGACGCGT
The DNA here is from genome assembly GCA_009781115.1 of Coriobacteriia bacterium. Lineage (GTDB taxonomy): Bacteria > Actinomycetota > Coriobacteriia > WRKU01 > WQUG01 > WQUG01. Next base: position 9,354 of record WQYT01000003.1, on the reverse strand, counting down.
GTTGGCCCATGAGGCCAGAAGCGCAGACCTGCTCCACTTCCACTTTCCCTATCCCTGGGGAGAGGCGCAGTGGACCCTCCAGGCGGCTTCTAAGACGGCGCCTTATGTGGTGACCTATCATTCAGATATCGTCCGTCAGAAGCTGGCTCTGCGCTTCTACCAGCCTTTTTTGAATCGTTTTCTTGACCGCGCGCGCCTGATTATCGCGTCCTCGCCTCAGTTAATCAAGGGTTCGGCCAATCTGGCGGGGCGCGCCGCCAAATGCCGACAGGTCAATTTTGGCCTGCCGGTCGAGCGCATTGCGCATGATCCGGCGGCAATCGAGCGCGCCCGCGAGCTGCGCGCGTCCTTTGGCGGCGCGCCGCTGGTGCTGTTCGTGGGGCGGCTGGTCTATTACAAGGGCGTCGAGGTGCTGGGTCGAGCGCTGCCCCTGGTGCCAGATGCGCAGTTCGTGGTCATTGGCACAGGGTCTGAGCGCGCGGTGCTGACGAGCCTTGCCGCCGCAGCGGGGGCAAGCGAGCGGCTGCATATCATCGACGGGGTTGACGATGCGGAGCTGGCAGCCTGGTATCATGCCGCTGACGTGCTGACCCTGCCTTCGACCTCGCCTTCAGAGGCCTTTGGCCTGGTCCAGATTGAAGCCCACGCGGCGGGCACGCCCGTTGTCAGCAGTGACCTGCCCACGGGAGTGACCTATGCCAACCTTGACGGCGTAACCGGCCTGACGGCGCCGGCAGGCGACGCTGAGGCTCTGGCCGCGGCGATCAACCGCCTGCTGGCAGACGACGCGCTGCGCGCTCGTCTCGGCGCCCAGGCTCAGGCCCGGGCCCTGGCCGACTTCAGCACGGACGCGATGGTGGCCGCAACGACGCGGGTTTATACGGAGGCGCTGGCCTGAGATGTCACGTTTCCGGTTCTACTTCCTCTCGGTCTTTCTTGACGCGCTGTTTGCAAGCGCGGCGCTTACGGCGGCGTTTGTTCTGCGGTTCCTCGGGCACATCCCTGCGCGCAATCTTCACGCCTTTCTGGTCATGGCCCCGTTTGTCACCATTATCTATCTGCTCTCCGGCTGGATCTATGGCCTCTATGAGCCTGAAAACATCGACACGCCCTGGGGGGTCAGCTCTTCGGCCTTTAAGGCGGTCACGCTGGCCGTCCTGCTGAGCGTGGCCGTGGCGTTTCTGGGGGGCACGGCAACCACGGCGTTTCCGCGCTGGACCTTTCCTTTGGCCTGGGCGTTTTCTCTGGTGCTGGCTATTGGCTGGCGCCTGCTGTTTTTGCGCTTCGGGCACATCCGCTGGCCTGAGCAACGCACGCTCGTCATCGGTGACTCCGCGCTGGCAGCTGAGGTCGCGCGCTATCTGGAGGAGCGCCGCAAATGGGGCTGGACGCTGGCAGGCATACTGCCCGCGCCAAAGCTCGAAGCGCTTCATGAACGCGTAGCCGCAGACGAGATCAATCGCATCATCATCGCCGATCCTGCTGGCCGGCGCGAGTTTATTGAGCAGCTGATACTTTCTGATGAACAACGCCTGACCGTTGACGTGGTCCCGGAGCTCTATGAGATATTTATCGGGCATACCGACACGATTTTAGGCGACATACCGCTCATGCGGATCGCCTCGTCGGGTAGAAGGCGCTATCAGCGGGCGATCAAGCGCCTGTTCGACCTTCTGCTTTCTGCCTTGTTCCTGATTGTCGCAAGCCCGCTTTTGCTCATTGCCACCGTCGCGATCCTCATAGACGATGGCCGGCCAGTCATCTATTGTCAGGAGCGGGTCGGGCGCGGTGAGCGACCCTTTAAGATCATCAAGTTTCGCACGATGCGCCGTAACGCGGAGCAACTCTCCGGCCCGGTGCTTGCCACCGAAGACGACCCCCGCATCACGCGCAGCGGGCGTATCCTGCGTAAGTATCGCATCGACGAGATCCTGCAGCTGGTCAACGTGCTTAAAGGCGAGATGAGTTTCATTGGCCCACGCCCGGAGCGCCCGGTCTTTGTGGCAGAGTATCTGATGAGCATCGCGGGTTATCGTGAGCGCTTCCACATCAAACCGGGAGTAACGGGCCTGGCGCAGGTCAACGGTGGCTATGCCACCACTCCCGAGCGTAAACTGAAATATGATTTAATGTATCTTTACCATCAAAGCTTTATGATGGATGTGCAGATTATTATCGAAACGGCAAAAGTAGTTCTGACGGGAAGAGGAGCTCAGTAAGCTATGGCAAAACGGAAAAAATCAAAATCAAAGCAGCACAAACCGACCACCCTCCGCAACGCGGCGGCGCAAACTGAGTCTTCGCCGGCCCAGCAAAAGACCCGCAGCTCTGAGCCTGCTGCCGTCGCCGCTGCAGGCGCGCACGGCGCCGAGTTCGCGCCGGAGATCGGCGATTTCTCGATGCGCGAGATGTCAGCCGAAGGGCGCTTCACGTTCTACGTGCTTCTGACGCTCGTCTTTTTGGTGCCGCTTGCGATGAACTTCTTTTTCGCGAACCAGGGGATGGTCACCTATGACGCCTTTGATACGGTCAAGGTGTGGGTCCTGAGGGTCGGCTCGCTGGTCCTGCTGGTCTCCTGGCTGATCGACCTGCTCAAAAACGGGGGAGAGATTCGCTATCACAAGATATATCTCCTGTTGGCGGGCCTTCTGATTTGGATTGGCATCAGCACGGTCGTGTCCGTATCGCCGTTGACGGCGTTTTTTGGCAAGCATAAGCGTTATGACGGACTCTGGTCCTACCTGATCTACGCGATCCTGTTCTTTGTCACGGTGCAGTATGTGACGACCTATGAACGCATCAAACTGCTCGCCCGGACGCTCAGCCTTTCCAGCCTGTTCGTGGCGTTTTATGGGCTGCTCCAGTGGCTCCCTGCGGTCCTGAATCCTGCGTTCACGTTTATTGGCAAGCATATCTTTGGTTTGAAGTCGGCCGTAAGCCTCAATCTTGATCTGTTGCCCTGGGGCCAGCTTCCTTTCGAGAAGTTCCGCTCGTTTTCTACCTACGGCAATCCCGACCTGCTTGCCGGCTTTCTTGCGTTTGGCTTCTTTGTCACGCTGGGCCTGGTGCTCTCGGAGGAACGCAAAAGCTGGCGGGTCTTTTACTGGATCGTGCTGGTGCTTAATGGCATGGTGATGATCACTGCCAAGTCGCGCTCGATCTGGGTCGGCGGCGCAGTCGGCCTGATTCTGGCGGTCATCCTGCTGATCAAGCAAAAGCCGCGCTGGATGAAGCTCGACTTTGGTTTTGCCGGGGGCGTAGGCCTGGGGGCAGTACTTGTGGCGGTTACTTCGCTCGGATCAAAATCGGTCGTCATGAACTTCTGGAGCCGGGTGACCTCGATCTTCCAGTTTAAGTCAGGCAGCGCCCTGACGCGCTTTGAGATATGGGGCGCGGCGCTGCGTGCGATCAAGGAGCGGCCCCTCTTTGGATGGGGCTCGGATACGTTTCGTCTGGTGTTTCGCCGGTTTGAGCCCTTTGTGTACAACAAGGACGCGAGCTTTGATAATGTTGCCGATAACGTGCATAACTTTCCCCTGCAGCTTGCGGTGGGTATCGGTGTCATCGGGATGCTGGCCTTTTATTCCTTTATGGTCTGGGTCATTGCCCCGGCGATCAAGCTGTGTGTCGCGCCTGATGATAAGCACAAGGGCGAGCGGATGATATTTATCGGCTTTGTCGCGGCGGTCGTTGCCTATAACGTCCACCTTTTCTTTGGCATATCGATCCCGGGCGCAAGCTTCCTGCTGTGGATCCTCCTGGGGGTTCTGATCGTGCCGCGCACCAGGGCAGTCGTGATCGATCCGGTGCCCTGGGTGGTGCCCGCTTCGGTAGCCGCAGTCGTGCTTGCGCTGGTGCCCACGGTGTTTGCGACGCGCTTTATCATGGCCGATCACCATTACTATCTGGCAGGCGCCTATAGTACGCAGGACGATAAAGGCAATCTGGATGAGAACGCGCTGGACGCTTCGATTGCAGAGGCAAAGAGCGCCTGTCGTCTTAATCCGACGATCGAGATCTATCGTGCCCGCGAAGTCAGCCTGCTGACTCAGAAGACACAGGCAGCCGTCCAGAAAAGTCCGCAAAACGCCGCGGCTCAGATTAAACAGACCGAGCAGTCGATCACGACTCTCCTAAAGCTTTCTCCCTATGAGTATGACAGCTATCTGTATGCCGCCATTTTCTGGAATATGATGGGGGGGCAGTACCAGAGCCTTGGCAACACTAAGCAGGCAAACGCCTACTATGACAAAACGGTAAAAACGCTTTCGCCGCAGGTTGACGCCATGCCCAACGGGCTTGCGCTGCGCTATTATTATGGCCTGGCGCTTCAGGGGCAGGGCAAGATGGATGAGGCACTCAAGCAATTCCAGTTCTGCGTAAAGGGCGACCCACGATTCCAGCAAGCCAAACAGGCTTACGACGAGCTAAAGGCGTCTCAATCGCAGGCGGCTACGGCTACCCCGGGGCCGTTTGCGCCCGCAAAGTAGGCGCAGTATTTACTGGATCAGGGGCGCGGTTGATGCGCTATCAACCGCGCCCCTTGAAATAATCCTGAACAAGGGCTGCACATTGCAGGCGATTTCTGCTAAACTTTTATCGATATAACTTAGGGTCCCGGGACGCTCGGAAAATGTTGTGAGGAAGCACATGAAACTGATTGAGTCTTTTCGTAATCCGGTGACGCGCCCGCGCGCCATCATCTGGACGGGCGTTGTAGTGGTTGCGCTCCTTGTATTTGTGTTTGTTGCGGTTGCCGTGTCGAGCACCTACTGGTTCTGCGCCAGCTTCTGTCACTCGGCCCAGAGGGATACTATCGGATCGTACAATAACTCAACGCATAAAAATGTCGCGTGCATTTCGTGCCATGAGCCGGTAAACGCCAACCCCATCGAGTTTTTATACTTAAAGGTTGAGGCCGCTGTTGGCGAGATACCTCTGATGTTTTCCAGCCCCAAGGGTTTTGAGATTCCTCTGAACAAAAACAGTGAGGTCGCGATGGGCGGCGGTCATATGACGTCAGCCCAGTGCACCCAGTGCCACGATCTGTCGGTTCAGAAAGTAACGCCTCCTCCTGGACTGAAGATCGATCATGACGTTCATGAGAACCTTTCCATTGCCTGTACGGTGTGCCATAACCGGGTCGCCCATAATGAGGAAGGCATCGCGCTGGTCAATACCGACCCTGCGACCGGTAAGCCCAACCAGGGGCACTCGAACTTTATGACTATGAACGGCTGCTGCCGCTGTCATCGTCTGGCTGATGACGGTCAGGCTGAGCCTTCTCCGTTCTCCTCTGCCAAGGGTAGCTGTTCGACCTGTCATACGGACAACTTCGACCTGAAGCCCACAAGTCATAATGCGCCTGACTTCATGGCGGAGCATGGCAAGCTGGCAAACGAGGAGGCCGACAAGGTCAAGGAAGCTCAGGCAGAAATTGCCAAGGAGCCGGAGCGTAAGGTAAATCCAGACAAGTATGCTCAGGCGGTGAAAAACGTTCCGTCGATGAAGACGATCAACGAGTGCTACACCTGCCACGAGAAGAAGTTCTGCTCTGACTGTCACGGTGGCGTCGAGATGCCGCATCCGGCGGACTTCACGGCAAATCATAAAGCTGCGGCGCAGGCAAATCCCGCCGCGTGTGCAAAATGCCACACTGACGGCACAGCGGGGGGCAGTACTTGCTCAAGCTGCCACCACAGCGACCCTAATGTCGCGGGCTATACCTACACGACAGCGGCTGCCTGGCTCAAGGGACACGGCGCTGCTTCCCAGGCAAGCGGGGTTGCCAGTTGCTTTAAATGCCACAGCCCCTCGGACTGCGCAAAGTGCCACGCCTCAGGGAGTTTTTAAACTCGCATGCTCATCAAGGCGCGCTATGTACTTCCTGTCTCTGCGCCCTCTATAGAAAACGGCGCCGTCGTCGTCCGTGACGAGAAAATCGTTGCAGTCGGGGCGGCGTCTGATCTTGAGCGGGCTTATGCAGATGAGCCGGTCACAGACTTTGGGCTGGCGGCTCTGATCCCGGGCTTTGTCGACGCGCATACGCACCTGGAATACACGGCGCTCCGGGGCATTGTAGATGACGTGCCCTATGCGCAGTGGAAGTCGAAAGTCATGGCGCATGAAGCGGCGTTTACTGCCCGTGATTGGGAGGACTCAGCTCAGCTGGGGGCTCTGGAGGCTCTGGCTTCTGGCATTACGACCATAGCTGATATTACGCAGACGGGCGCTTCGGGCCGCGCGGCGCAGGACGTTGGCCTGCGGGGTGTCATTTACCGTGAAGTCGAGGGGATGGAGCGCCACCAGCTTGACGCGGTGATGGACCGCGCGCTGGCAGATATCGCTGAGTGGGAGGCCGCGTTTGACGCTGACCGTCTTGAAGTGGGCATCGCGCCCCACTCGCCCTACTCCTGCCACCCACAGCTCTTCAGCGCGGTCCGTGACTACGCAGCCGACGGTCGTCCGGTCGCCATGCATCTGGCGGGTAGCCTGGAGGAGTATCAGTTCGTAAAATACGGCTCGTCAATGCTGGGCTTTGAAGTGCGCGAGCAATATGACGCCGCCGCCCCGCTCTGGCTGCCAACGGGCGTGTCTCCGGTCCGCTATGTTGACCAGTGGCAAATTTTCAGTGTGCCGCGCTTTTTGGCTATCCACTGTACGCAGGTTGACCGCGAAGATATTGAGATCCTGGCGCGCTCACAGGTAGCAATCGCCACCTGTCCGCGTTGTAACGCAAAGCTTGGTATGGGAACTGCCCCGATAGATGAATTTCTTGAGGCGGGCCTGACTATCGGCCTGGGGACAGATTCCCCGGCGGCAACAAATACGATGGGCATGTTTGCAGAGATGTCCAATGGCCTTTTGATTCAGCGCAGTCAAAGCACCCCAACCAGAAAGCGCTTCTTCAGCGCTCATCAGTACTTGCAGTTTGCTACCCTGGATGGCGCGCGCGCCCTTGGTCTGGATGACCGGGTCGGATCGCTTGAGCCGGGAAAGCTTGCTGATCTGGTGGTTGTTGACCTGACGCATTCTGCCCAGGTGCCCACACGCGAACCGGAGAGCGCTCTGGTGCACACCTCGCATCGTTCCGATATTGTGCTGGTGATGGTTGGCGGTAAGGCCCTGTATGCGGACGGTGACTGGACCGGGCAGGACGGAGCGGCTATCAAAGCGCGCGTCGAGACGATCAGGGATAAACTTCGGGTTTAGTGCTTCATTCCTTTTGGGGTCTGATACCTCGCAGCTCTGCTGCGTTGATTGTCATTCTGCGCGTAGTCGCAGAATCCAGGTCTGCTTGAGTTGATACCCCGCAGTCTCTGCTGCGGGGTAGTTTATTCTGATATACTCAATAAGTTGACCGTCCATCCTAAAGTTTTTCCAGGAGGCATATATGAGTACGCAGGACGACTTCTTTTTTGATGATGAAGAGCAAGCGACGAAGGCAGCGGCGCCCCAGAAATCGAAATCTGGCGGAAAAAAGCAGCCTGCACGCACTAATCAGCCTACGAAAAAATCGAGCGGTAAAGCTTCTCCCGCATCTGGCGGGTCTAAGAAGTCTGCCGCGCGCAGCGATGAGGACCGGGATGAAGGTTTGATCGTTTCGACAACCGTGGTTGTTCTGGTCGCCATCATCACCTTGCTTATCGGCTTTCTTGGCGGGATCTTCTTGGGCAGGAGCATCGCGCCTCCGACAATCCAGCAGACCCCGACGGCAAGCACCGGTGGCTCTGACATGGGCGGCAGCATGACGACGACTGATACCGGCGGCGGTATGGGTGGCATGGGCGGCATGGGTAGTGGTCAGCAGCAGTTGCCAGCAGGGCATCCTGACATCAGTGGCACGGGCACGGGCTCAACTTCTACCGGCAAATAAGCGCAGGGATCGGTTTTGTATGGCAATAGATAAAAAGAATAGTCCTTTATGGTATCGGGTTGTTGTCTGGATTGTCCTGATTGGCGTGCTGGTTGGCATGGCGGCGGCAGGATTGTTCCAGGTTTTCAGCGGTGGCTTGAATACGGGCAACAGTAGCCCAAATTCAAACAGTGTCAGCACCCAGGACGCCTCAGACCAGACGACCGTAAACGCAATCAACGCGCAGTACCAGCCGCTGGTCACAACGCAGCTGACGACGCTCAAGAGCAAGCCTGACGATTTTGACGCGAATAAGAATGTGGCGCAGACCTATTTTCTGTGGGCACAGGATTTGATGAACTCAACCAGTGTGCAGGCCAAGGCCGATGCGACTGCCCGCTATCAGGAGGCTGTGCCCTACCTGAAAAAAGCCAACAGTCTAAAGCCCACCGATGCCTCGGTAGCCAATTTCTATGTTCAGGCTCTGGCCTACAGCAGTGATCAGGCGCAGGCTTTAGTTGTAGCCCGTGAAGTTACCAAAAAGATTCCGGCTAACGCCGAAGCCTGGGCAAATCTGGGTTACTTGCTGACAATGACAACCTCAAGTGATAAGAATGCCAAGACAGAAGCAATCGCAGCATTCCGCACAGCGATAGAAAAGGGTGCGTCGGGCACTTTAAAGACCCAGATACAGCAAGAGATAGATAAACTGAATACGGCACAGTAGTACAGAAGTGCTGGTGAATGAGTATAAGAAGGGTCGCGCGTGTCGTTTCTTGGGATAAGCAGTTGGGAGTTTGTGATCATCGCGTTGTTCGTGTTGATCGCATTCGGACCGGATAAGATTCCTGATATTTTTAAACTGTTGGGCAAGGCGCTCAAAATGTTTCGGGAGGCAAAGGCTCAGGTTGAAGAAGTGACAGCCCAGGTCATCCGCCCGGAGGATATCGAAATGCTGAAGACCCTGAAAGATCCGCTGGGTACTCAGGAACTGAAGAATAATGTTGCCACGTTGCTCGACCCCTTAAAAGAGACCACCGCGCCCCTACGGGAGGCGCGTTCTGCTGTTGCTGACGCCTCAAGCATCTGGTCGTCTTTGTCTGGTCCTGCGGCGCCGACGCCGCCTGAAGCCGATGGCTCTGCCCCGACCGCCACAGACGATGCGTCGCCGTCTGCGCCAGCTGTCCAGGTGGCTGGTCCGGCAGACCCAGACCCAGACCCGGGCGACAGTATCAATAAAAAAGCAGAGGAGGCGCGTGATGCCGATCCAAGCTAAGCGCGCGCCGTTCTTCGACCATGTGGCAGAGCTGCGCAAGCGCTTGACTATCTGCATTGTCGCGGTGATCGCCACTACGCTGATCTGCTATCAGCATGTCATCTATGTTTTCACGTTCGATCTGCTGCTGAAACCGCTGCATCCCTACCTGCCGAACAACGGCCATGTGTTCGCGATGGGCCCCTTTGAATCGATGACCTTGCGTTTCCAGATCGCTTTTATC
>WQYT01000002.1 GCA_009781115.1 Coriobacteriia bacterium | reverse complement strand
CAAGGATGGCCTGCTGCACATCTCACGGATGGCCAATGGCCGCATCGGCAAGGTCGAGGACGTACTGAACGTCGGCGATGAGGTCGACGTGGTCGTCCTGGAAGTCGATGACAACGGCAAGGTGTCGCTGGATCGCCTGAACAAGCCGGATGCCCCCGAGGGCAGCTGGAACGGTGGTGGTCGTGACGATCGTGGTGGCCATGGCAACAGGGGTGGCTTCGATCGCAATCGTCCTCGCCGCGATGATCGTGGAGGCGGAGACGATCGCAGGCCGCGCCGCCATCACTAAAAAAAGGGCCTGAGCACGTAGCGTGTCAGACCCCAAAGCACACTGACGCACAAAAGCCCGCTCCCTGAAAAAGAGAGCGGGCTTTTATCTTTCGCCGCGGCAAGAAGCAGGTCCCCGCGCGCCTGAAAGGGGCCTGACATCGTAAAATCCCTAACGCTACAAAATTGATAACATTTAAACGTAACGGTAACCAGAAGGTCTCCGAACTTGAACAGTCCTGTCATTTTTTGTAATAATAGAAAGTGATTTATTCTGTGTGAATGGGCTCACGGAATATCAGTATGGCGATGAATATACAATATGGGCATCTCGGGGAGGGTTCACTGAGGATGGGGAAGAAGTAACTTTAACATGCGGTCGGGGGTTAAGCTTAGAGCGGCGATCATTGCGCTGGCACTGGCAGCGCTTATCATGCCTTCATTTTTTCCCGAGTCTTCTGCTTCTGCAGAAACGGGGGGCTTGAATGCTGCCGTAAGTCAGAACACCTCGGCTACGCCGCCCCCTGCGACCTCTGCGGCGCCAGCCAGCGCCAGTACGCTTGCGACCGATACGGGCGCTCTGGCCGACCAGGTGTTTCTTGCCACGGTGTACAACGACGCCAGTTTGACGAAACTTGTCACGGGCTCAACGGTGCGCGTGAGCGGTGAGCTGCCGGTCGGCGGCTATGCGGTTGCCTTTCCGGTAGACCTCCCTCCCTTAGCAGACGCCGACGTCTTAGTCGCTTACGATATCGCGGTTTACCGGGCTGACGGCGCCAAGTATATGTTTGACAACTCCCTGAAAGTCACCATCGACGTGCCAGATATGCCCGCTGACGTGAATGCTGGTGACCTATCGTTAGTTTATCTTTCTGAAAATAATCAGCAACCAGAAACATTGATGACGCCAGTGAGCGTGACGGATTCAGGCGTCTCTTTTGACGTCGAGCATTTTTCCACCTATGCAATCATCCTGTCTTCGGTTACTGCGGCTACATTAAATGGTGGGGCTATTAATCTTACGCAGACTACCACGCCAATCGGAAACCTGGATTTTTCCTATATTCTTAATGACACGTCACTTGCATCAGGCGGAACAAGTGATATCACTGTCAAGGTGAACAGCAATCTCACCATTTGGAGCATGGTCGTTAACAACGTACCTTCTTCAAACTTTACGTCCGGCGGGGGAGGTACCGCCGGGCCGGTTACCTATGGGATGGACACACAAATCGTATTAACTTGCCGACGGGGGGCAGGTACGCCAGCAGAATTTGTTACTGTTACTATCAATATCAAAACAAATACTCAACTGCAAATTGCTGATACCATTATGACAGACGGAAAGCTTAATGCCGCTTGGTCAGGAGCAGGGACTGTCGCTAGCTACACCTGGTACAAGAGCAGTACGCTTGGTGGTCCCTATACGGAAGTAACTGATCCTGAGGATGCTCAACCGGTACTGTTTCCGGGCGTCGACGACCTTGAGGGGGGCAGCGTCAACGTTGCTTTAGATGGTGGCGCACAGATGTATTACAAAGTAGTTGCAACCCTTAGCGATGACTCACAGGTCGAATCAGCTTCCTATCAGGTTCCCTACTATACCGCCATCCAAAATGGCGGCTTTGAAAATCCGCCTGGCACAACGCTTCGTTCTGGTGGAAATGCGAACTATTCAAATTTTACTGATGGTACGGTTGGTCTGTGCTGGCATACGACTTCACAAGATCTACAGATTGAAATGAATAACACTCCGCCGCTTTCCATCTACAACGTAGCTCCTGCTGAGGGCCTGCGGTTTGCGGAGCTGAATGCAAACTATGAAGGAACGCTTTATCAGGACGTGCTGGTAACACCGGGCGAGTCGCTTTCCTGGAGCCTGGCCCACGCGGGGCGCCTTGCGACAGCGCCAGGAGAAGACACCATGTATGTGGTTATCATGCCCACAACTGACGTTGATCTGGCCAATATTCCGCAAAATGCTCCCGGATCACCAAATAAAACCACGACGCTCAGTGATGATGAGAGAACATCTGTAACAACTATTATTGATGCTAACGGATCATGGAACAACGGCAATGGTGGCGCAGATTATACTGGCGAGTATACAGTCCCAGATGGGGTCTACGTGGTGCGTTTTCTGTTTGTGAGCGGTAATACGGCAGGCAACAACAAGACTCAGGGCAATCTTTTGGATAAAGTTGTTTTTAACGCCGATATGACTTACACGATCGAATATTACGTAAATGGCGAATTGCAGACGGCGAGCACGGAGACAGGACGGGCGCCTGCCAAGACTTTGATTATGGCTCAGCATACCGGTGATTTCACTGACTATACGCTCCAGAGGTCAGTACTGATCGATAAGTCAACCACGGGCACGATTCTCCCTGGTTCAACTGATCTTAAACGGGCTACTCAATTTACGCTCACCGAAGCAAATAGTGTCTTACGGCTGTACTACGTCACGCAGGGCATCTTTGTCAACAAAGAAGTAGACGGACTGGATCCGGGCGACATGCCAACCGGTGTTCCTTATATCGCGACCTTTGGCCTGTACGATAACCACGGCACACTCCTGTCTACTGCCATAGTCACGATGACGGGTGGCGATATTACAGGTTCCATGCAATTTTTTGCTGGAGACGGAACAACGCCCATTGCTCTGGAGCCCGATACGACGTATACGATCAAAGAAATATCTTCCAGCGACCTGCTGGACGCGGGCTACACTTGGACTTCGACCGTGCCGCTGGGTGTGACTAAAGACAGCGGATCGGATGAAACCACACTGACAGCCTGGACTCCCTACATTGATACCCAGTCGATGACGTTTACGACGCCTCCTGCAGCCGAAGCCACCAAGGTCTACCAGGCTTACTTCAGTAATACCTACAGGAGGAGCGAAACAACGTTGACGCTCTCGAAGGTAGTAGAGGGCGCTTTTGCTGACCAGAGCAAGAAGTTCACCTTTACGGTGACGCTTACGGATTCCCATGGCGACCCGATCAAGGGCGATTTTCCGTATGTTGGCGGCCTGGTTGCTGGCGTCGACGCGATTGCCCCGGATGATGGTACGCTGTCCTTTGATGAAAACGGCGTCGCGACCATCGAGCTATCTCATGGGCAGAGCATCACGGTGCAAAATGTCCTGGTTAACGACGTTATTCAGATTAAAGAGACCGAGGATCCCGACTACAAAACCTCAATAATGGAGAGTGGCCCGTCGCCTGTCTTTATTGACGGTAACGATACGGGTAAGTTGACTCTGTCGCACAATCCCGTTTACGCCTTTACCAACGAATACAAGCCGGTGGTACCAAGTGGTGTGGATGCGGGAAGTAGCGTGGCGGAGCTCCCGATACTCCTTCTGGCGGGCGTACTTGCCTGTGTGATTACCGCAGGTAGCGCATGGGCTGGCCGTCGCAAGTTGAAGAGGGGAGGTGGTTAGAGTGGTGCGGGAGCGGCCAGAGGAGCGGTCGCAGGAGCGACCAGAGGAGCAGCCGCAGAAGTCTTCTGTCTGGCGCGACCTCGGGTCCCTTGGGGTCAAGGTCGCGGCGGTCGTGCTGGCCTTTGTTCTGGTCTTCAGCTTTGTCTATGGGTTTGATCGCAACACCGATCCTGATATGGCGCCCATGGTCAAAGACGGCGACGTGGTGGTTTTTTACCGTCTGGATAAGGACTATGCGGTCGGCGATCTTGTGGTGGTGAAGTACCGGGGCGCCCTTGAGGTGCGTCGGGTCGTTGCGGGGCCGGGTGACACCGTTGACATCACAGACGTTGGACTGATTGTTAACGGGGCGCTTCAGCAGGAGCCGGGCATCTACCAGAAGACGGTGCGCTACGCAAAGGGCGCGGACCTTCCGCTGACGCTCGGCAAAGGCCAGATATTTGTGCTGGGCGACGCGCGGCAAAACGCGACCGACAGCCGCATTTACGGGCCAGTGAACACGAAGGACACGCTCGGTACAACCATTACGGTCATCAGGCGACGGAACTTTTAGGGCAGAAGAGGCGACGGGCGATCAAGAGAAAGGGCCAAAAGGGCTTTGCAAGACGAAAAAAATCATGAACCTGGTTCATGTTGACATAGAAGAAAAACACTTATTCCTGGGGAGGGCTCAAAAATGAAAAAGACGAAACTAGTAGTGGCGATCATGCTCACGTTCGCGTTGTGCCTGGCGAGCATATCGTCTGCCTTTGCGGCGCAGTCGCCCAATGGCTACAACAACCAGAGTGATGTTGATACGGCCATCACGAACGGGGATCTGCCAGCGGGCTCTACTGCTGCTGTTGAGGCGAGCGGTGGCGTTGGCGCCATCGAATCCGACACGCCAGGGGAGTCGGTAATCGCGGTTATCACGAAGGTGCTGCAGATGCCGGTCGGCACGACGATTCCTACGGCGAGCTTCAAGTTTACAGCGACAGCGGTCAGTGTTGACGGCGTTGACGCGGCTACGGCGGGCAATATGCCAGCGCTCAATATGCCTGCGTCGATCGACTATTCGCCTGCAAGCCATGGTACGGCTGCGACTGCTGACGCGAACACCGCGACCTACACGCAAGAGTCGGAAGACAGCATCTTCGATGGCGTCACGTTCCCGCATGCCGGAATCTATGTGTACGATATCACAGAGGACGCAACCAATTCGACCACCTTTGTCGCGGGTTCGGGACAAGAAATGGTTTACTCGCCCGCATCGTATAAGCTCTATGTCTTTGTGGCTAACGACGGTATCGGCGGCCTGTATGTCCGGGCAGTCAGCGACGTGGTGACCACGGTGGACAACAGCGACCAGACAGCCGACTTTAAGGTCGATCCGACCCCCGGCGAGCAGGGGATGGTCTTCACGAACACCTATATGCACACCCATCTGGGTTCGATTACCAATCCAAACCTTGCAGTCAGCAAGAAGGTCACTGGTTCCTATGCAGATATGACGCTGTACTTCCCTTACACCATGACCGTGAAAGCGCCGGATGTGTCCTATGATCCTGATGGTGATCTTCCGCCCTCATCAGTGACGGCCAGTCCGGTGCCCTTTACTGCAACGGCGCCGACCTATAAGGCCTACATCCTTAATGCGGCGGGCGAAATCATCCTTGATCCGACCCCAAACAGCGTAACGGGGACCGGAGTCACGGTCAGCACCACGACCGGACTGATTACCGTCACTTCCGGCGAAGAGTTCACCTATAGCCTTCAGCATGGACAGAAACTGGTGTTCATCGATACCCCGGTGGGCGCGACTTTTGATGTCAAAGAGTTGGGCACACCCAGCTATGTTCCGGCAGTAGACGTGCTCGGCAATGATGCCGCAGGGACCTATACGTCTCCAGCGGACCACCATACCGCTGCTGCGGGCGTCGCTCTGGATACGGGCGCCTACCTCGTCAGTGAGAGCGTCAACAAGGCAGACTACACCAATAACCTGCCCGACATCACCCCGACCGGCCTGCTCATCAACAATCTGCCCTACATCGGCCTGATTGTTCTGGCAGTTGGCGCTGTTGTCGTGTACGTTGTGACAAAGTCGCGCAAGCGCAACCGCATAACCACGAAGGCTTAAGGCGCGACCCCTCTCGCGGAGAGGCTTGCCGCCAAAGGCGCGACCCCTCTCCCAAAGAGGGTTACCGCCCCGGATCATAAGAGTCGATACCTGAGGAAAGGAGGACCACATGGGCGTAGCCAGCAAAATTGGCGCACAGGCAGTTAAAGCGGCGAACAGCGTCGTCAATCTGGCGATTCTGGTTGTCATCTTGCTGCTGCTGGTTTGTGGCGGCTACGCCCTGTGGGACTCCCACCAGGTATACGCTGTGGCGGACTCGGCGCGGTATGCGGCCTATAAGCCCAGCGCTTTAAACCAGGGGCTTTCGTTTAAGGACCTGCAGACCATCAATCCGGAGGTGGTCTCCTGGCTGACCGTCTACGGGACGCACATCGATTACCCGGTGGCGCAGGCAAAAGATAACCTCAAATACATCAATACCGACGCAACCGGGAAGTACTCACTTTCTGGATCGCTCTTTCTTGACGCGGACTGTAGCCCGGATTTCAGCGATTTTTCTTCGATCATCTACGGCCATCACATGAACAAGGACACGATGTTTGGCGAGATCGGGCTGTTTGCTGACCTGAGCTATTTCAACGCCCGCAAATATGGGGTTCTGTACTATGGCGGGCGCGAGCAGGGGCTGGAGTTTTTTGAGTTCATGCATGTTGACGCCTATGACAGCGCCATCTACCGGACCAAAGTGAGCGCGCAAGACGCGCAGGCCTATCTGGACCTGCTGAAGCGTAGCGCGACGCACCTGCGGGCGGAGGTATCGGTGACGCCGACCGACCGTATCGTCTTGTTGTCCACGTGTTCTGAGGCCACCACTAACGGGCGCGATATCTTGCTGGCAAAGATCACCGATGACGTACACGGTGATCCCTTTGCGTCGTCTGGGTCGGCGGGCAGGACCGGCATTTCCGGCGTAGACGCCGTGCTTAATTTCTGGGCGAGCGCTTCAGTGCCGCTGCGGATTGTCATGGTGGCGCTCCCGTTCTTGTTGATCGTGGTGCTGGTGGTTTTTCTTGTGAGGCGCCGGAAGCGGCGCCAAAAGGGGCAGGACTTAACGCCTGCGGGGGACAGATAAGTGAACCCGCTCGGCTTTCATAGAACGATCCGGCAGACGGTTCGGGTTCGGACCCGGCGCCTGCTGAGAATTCTGCTTGCTTGCGCGGTGGCCATGGTCTGCCTGATGGGCGTCTTACCTGTTGCGGTGGCTTCTGCGCTACCGCTGGGGCAAGCGACGCTTCCGGTAAGCCAGGTCTTTACCAGTGACAGCCCAATGCGGGGGGTAGACGCCACCTTTGCGTATCGGCTCACGCCGCTGGACGCGTCAAATCCAATGCCTGCGGGCAGCGATGCGAGCGGCTATACCTTCAGCATCACCGGCAACGATCATCTGCAGATGGGGCCGATCAATTTCACCAAAACGGGCGTCTATACCTATGAGCTGAAAAACGCAACGCCATCGCGCAGCGGATACACGCTGGATCCGCGGGTGTACACGATCAAGTTCTATATCACCAATGATGAGGACCCCTTAGTCATCGTGTACCTGGAGAATGGCGAGAAGGCTCCCACAGTCGACTTTGACCCGAGCTATCATCAGGGATCAGTTCCCGCAGATACGGTGGTGGTTGCCGGTACCAAGACCTGGAAGTATGGCACGGCGCCGCAAAGCGATCGACCGGACAGCATTTCTGTTGCTATCAAAAACGGCCAGAGTGTCGTAAAAGAGTTCACGGTGACGGCGGCGGGTGGCTGGAAGTGGTCTGTGCAGCTGCCCAAAAATGACGCGGCGGGTGCGGCGATCACCTACACGGTAGACGAAGGCAATGTCCCGCATTATACGCATGCGGTGAGCGGCTATAATCTGCTTAACACCTATAAAGGCCCCAATTATCCCGGCGACTTACCCAAAACGGGCGACAGCATTCCGCTTTTGGCAGGCGTGCTGATTGCGTCAGTGATCGCAGGCGCACTGATAGTGTTCCTGCTGGCACGCAGGCGCAAACAAGCTGACTCATAAAGCCGCGCGCGCGTCCGCGAAGTCGGTAGCGTAAAGCTGCTCCCAACGCCTGGTAGCGCTGCTGGCTACTGGCGAATTGACTCAAAATGAAACAACGTCGAAAAGAGGGCATCCCTCCTTCTTGCTTTAGTGGCATCTGTTGGCATCTGTTCTGGGGAAGCTGGTTTTCTTGCCTGCGGCAGGATGCTATACTTGACGCCATGAAATTGCAGGAATCAGGAGAGATGTATCTGGAGGCCATCCTCGTGCTAGGGGAGCAGGCCGCGGTAGTCCACTCGGTTGATGTGGCCGCCTATCTCAACGTGACAAAACCCAGCGTGAGCCGCGCCATGTCGAACCTGAAAAGTTCGGGCTACCTTGCGATGGAAGGCGACGGGGGCCTCCGGCTGACGGCGCGGGGCAAGCGGAAAGCGGTCGCGGTCTATGACCGCCACGTGACCCTGACAAAGTTCCTGGAATCGTTGGGCGTTGACGCCAAGACCGCCAGCGAAGACGCCTGCCGCATCGAGCACGTCATTAGCAACAAAACCTTCGCCAAAATCAAAGCCCAGATGAACTGACTGCCGTTGTCGCTGCCAGCCCGGACAAGGCGCGCCGCCTCTACGCGCCCTACACAGTCTCTGCCAGACAAAACGTCTACTGGCTGACGCCAGAAGTGGCTGCTCTGGCGACAGCTGTGGCGGTTCTGGCTGATGCCAGCCCGTAGGGCGCGACGACCCGGCGCGCCTCAGCCCGAAGTAGCGTGCGCGAGCTTAAGGCTTGCCTCAAAATTCACCGCGGAGGTACTCGCCCAGGTAGGGGATTTCGAAGCTCAGTTCCCCGCGCGCGACAGGTGCAATAACGCCAGACTCGATCAGTCGTAAGCGATAGCTTTGCGCGTAAGTCCTGCTGACGCCCATACGCTCACTGATATCGGAGATTTTGCTGGCATCCTGGTCTTTTGACATCGCTTCCAAAAACTCCTTATCACGCGCAGAAAGCGGCTTGAGCGCAGCGGCGAAGATGCTTTCGATCATCTCGCGCTTAGATGTGCTGATAGCCCGCCTGACGATTTCTTCTGTGATTGTGTCAGCGTTTTGCGCAAAGCCAAGAATGTAATACCCGATGAGCTGATACAGATACGGGTAGCCCTTAGTGGCCAGCGCAGCCTCCTCTAAAACCTCCGAGGCGATTGTCTTTCCCTGCTTTTCAAACTCTGTGGCGTAGGCAACGCTGATCTCGCCCAACGGAAGCGGCTCAAGGTAAACCTTGTAGGCGCGATTCAAAAATGTGAGTATATCGTCATTGAGCACGGCTGACATGGAGGTAGGCAGCCCCGCCATCACGAGGGCGATATTCTTGTTCTCTCCTACAAGGTGTTGGTAGGTTGTAGCTAATGTGCGTATCGCAGGGGCGTTTGGCTGCACCTCATCTACCAAAATGAGGATTCCTTTGTTGTGTTTTGCAAGCTCATCACAGAGCAGACTAAGTTTTATACGAGGTCCAAACTGGGTTTTCGCTTCTTCAGTAAAGGTCAGGCCGAGCGAAAAACCCATTGCGCCGGCAGAAACGCCTTTGATTTTAGGTTTTTCAGCAGGCACAAAATGAGAACCGTTAATTTGAATCAGCTGGATAATCTCATCGAGCATTTCGTCGTTTGCCGTTACGCGCGCGGGCACAAACCCTGCCTGTTGCGCAAGGTCAGCAAATTCCAATAAGAGGGTGGTTTTGCCCGTGCCTCTTTGGCCTATGAGCATGGTGGCTCGTTGGCGATGGCCAATGGGAAGCGAGAGCCCTTCCAGAAAGTCGGCAGTAATCCCACTACGCCCAATGATATGTTTTGGCTTGTTGCCAAAGGTAGGAAGAAAGGTGTTGCTATTGGTCACCGGCTTTGTCCTTTGCTTATTTATAATTTCTTTTGTACTCTTATAATCTTCTATAATTTTGTGTTATTAGTGGTGTGTCTGTCAAGCATACGGGGAGAAGATTGTAGTGCATCAGTCTGGTTCTTGGATGATTTTTACCTCACGCTGGAGCAAATGAGTAGATGCAAGTTCCATGGGGTATCTGTTTCGGTAATGTCTGACCCCTCGGCTATAATGGGTACTGAAATTGAAAGCGGCTTGCCAGGGGTCGTAAGACTAGGGTAGCTGGCAGTTATTCCGAGAGTCGCACCACGTTATGAAGGATGGTGCATCATGCAGCAACCAACATCAAAGGCACAGTCTGTAAACAAAGAGATCGAAATCTACACCGGCGCCAACGGCGTCGAACTTGCCGTACAACTGGAAGAGGAGACGGTCTGGTTGACTCTCGACCAGTTGTCCACTCTGTTTGAGCGTGACAAATCGACCATTTCGCGTCACATCAAGAATGTGTTTAATGAAGGGGAGCTTGAACAGAATTCAGTTGTTGCAAATTTTGCAACAACTGCGGCGGATGGGAAAACTTATCAAGTAGATTATTATAACCTTGATGTAATTATCTCGGTTGGCTATCGAGTGAAATCGCTGCAAGGTACTCAATTTCGCCAGTGGGCGACCCGCGTACTTAATAATCATCTGGTGCAAGGTTACACGATCAATCAGCAGCGCCTGGACCAGCTCAATCAGGTGCTGAGCATTGCAACGCGTGCTCTTGAGCCGGAAACAGCAGGTATTGCAGAACTGGTGCAGCGGTATCTTTCCGGTCTCACTCTGCTTGAGGCTTATGACAATAAGACGCTGACTGCTCCTAAAGGCCATCATGCGGACTGGGAGCTTACATATGCTGAGGCGCGCGCTTTTATTGATGCGTTGCCATTTGGGCAGGGTAGTGATCTTTTTGGGCAGGAGCGTGGTGACGCCTTTAAGGGAATCCTGGGCGCTCTGTATCAGTCGTTTGATGGGCAAGATCTCTACTCGACGGCGCAGGAAAAGGCCGCGAACCTGCTGTATCTGGTAATTAAGGATCACCCGTTTGCTGATGGCAACAAGCGCTCAGCGGCAGGGCTTTTCGTGTACTTCCTGGATAAAAATGACTTGCTACAAAAGGCGGATGGAACGCCCACGATCGAAAGCAACGCGCTCGCGGCTATTACTCTGATGATCGCCTTGAGCCATCCGATGGAGAAAGACCTGATGTGCGCACTGGTAATGAACATGTTGGATAAATCTTTCTGATGACATAGTGCCCAATGTGGTGCCGTATTCGCAGATACAGACTCGCATCATGTTCATGATACGTGACAATCACCCCTGGGGTGATTGTCACGGAGGAAGTCAGATAGGTGCTTGCTGAAAAAATGTAACGGGAGTGTCAGGTGTGGGCACTTGACTTCATGAGTTAGCCGTGGCAAACTCGTATACGGCAGACAGAGTTAGCAGCGGCTAACCAGAGGCGGGAGCAGAGTGACAACACTCAAAGATATACCCATAGGAAGCAGCGCGCGGGTTCTGCGTGTGCGTGGGGAGGGCGCTTTGCAGCGTCGCATCCTGGATATGGGGATCACGAAAGGTTGCCTGGTCAAGGTGCGCAAAGCGGCTCCGCTCGGCGACCCGATTGAGATCAAAGTCCGCGGCTATCAGCTATCCCTGCGCAAGGCGGACGCCGCACTGATAGAAGTTCAGTGAGAGGAGAGGAGCAGTGACGCCGACCCCCTTGAACACTCCACTCAAGATCGCGCTGGTCGGCAACCCCAACAGTGGAAAAACCACGCTCTTTAACGCGCTGACCGGTTCTGCGCAGCATGTGGGCAACTGGCCGGGCGTGACGGTCGAAAAGAAGGAGGGGCGGGTCCGGACAGACGGTCGTGAGGCGGCCATCATCGACCTGCCGGGCGTCTATTCGCTGGCGCCCTATACCTCAGAAGAGGTTGTGACTCGCGACTACCTGATCATCGAAGAACCAGACGTCATCATCAACATCATCGACGCCACCAACATCGAACGCAATCTCTACCTCTCGACCCAGCTTCTTGACATGGGGATCCCTCAGGTCATCGCGCTGAACATGACCGACATCATGCGCAAACGCGGCGATGAGGTTGACGTCGCGGCGCTTTCTGCAGAGCTTGGCTGCCCGATCGTCGAGATCTCGGCCTTGCGCCACGCGGGTCTGGAGCAGCTTCTGCAGCAAGCTTTTGCAGCCGCAGACGAGGGCATCCCTCCGTTTTTCAATCGCAAGTTTTCCTCGCGGGTTGAAGACGCGCTCTCAAAGATTGCAAAAATCATCTACGGGGCGGTGCCGCCGGAGCATCTGCGCTGGTACACCATCAAGTTCTTCGAGCGCGACGCGCGCATCTGGGCGGGCGCGGCCCTTGACGGCGAGCATCGCCAGCTGTCCGACTACGAGGCGCACCGGGCGCTGCTTGCGCGCATCGAGGGGATCGTTGCGGGCTGCGAGGCCCAACTTGACGACACCGCGCCTTCGATCATCACCGGCGAAAGCTACGACTTTGTCGAGCGGGTGGTGGCGCGCACCGTGCGCCGTACCGTCGAAGAGCGATCGGGTTCTGAGAAGATCGACGCTGTGGTGACGAGTCGCATCCTGGGCCTGCCGATCTTTGCGGTGCTGATATTTGCGATCTATTACGTGTCGGTGACGCTGATTGGCGGGGTCGTCACGAACTTCATGAACCACACCTTCATCGCGCACTGGATTCAGGCGCCGCTTGCAAGCGTGCTGACCCGCGGTGGCGCGGCGCTGTGGTTGCGCGGCCTGATTGTTGACGGCATCATCGGTGGCGTGGGCGCGGTCATCAGTTTCATCCCGCAGATGATTGTGCTGTTCCTGCTGCTCGCGCTGCTTGAGGACTGCGGCTATATGTCGCGCATCGCGTTTTTGCTGGACCGGGTGTTTCGGCGCTTCGGCCTGTCGGGGCGCAGTTTCATCCCGTTGTTGATATCGACGGGTTGCGGCGTGCCGGCGATCATGTCAGCGCGCACAATTGATGAGGAAAGCGAGCGCCGCATGACGATTCTGACGGCGACCTTCATGCCGTGTTCGGCCAAGCTGCCGTTGATAGCGCTGATCGCGGGCGTGGTCTTTGGCGGCGTGTGGTGGGTGGCGCCCTCGGCGTACTTCCTGGGCATCGCCTCGGTGGTGCTCTCCGGCCTGATACTGAAGAAACTCAAACGCTTCAAATCAAAGGTGTCGCCCTTTGTGCTGGAGCTGCCGGCCTATCACTGGCCGACCGCGCGCAACGTGGGCTTAAGCGTCTGGGACCGTATCTCCTCGTTTGTGAAGAAGGCCTTTACGATCATCCTGCTGCTGAGCATCGTGGTCTGGTTCCTCTCGCGCTTTGGCTTTGAGGCCGGTAGCTTCGGGATGGTGAGCAGCCTTGATCACAGCCTGGTTGCCCGCATCGGCGATCTGTTTGCGTGGGTGTTTATGCCGCTGGGCTTTGGGAACTGGAAGGCGGCCATCGCCTCGCTTCTGGGGCTGACGGCCAAAGAGCAGATCGTAAGCGTCATCGGGATTTTGACCTCGGCGCCCGCGGGGGGCCACGGCGCAGGCGCGCCCACGGTCCTGGCGCTCTTTGGTGGCCAGAAGCTGGCGGGCTATGCGTTTATGGCGTTTAACCTGCTCTGCATCCCCTGCGTGGTGGCCGTCTCGACGATGATCAGCGAGATGAGGTCGCGCAGTTGGGCGCTCTTTACGCTGGCCTATCAACTGGGCTGGTCGTATGCGGTTGCGCTTATGATCTATCAGTTTGGGATGCTGGCTGTGACGGGGCGCATCAGCGCAGGGACCGTGGCTGCTGTGGTGGTGCTGGCTGGCGTGCTGTTCGCGCTGCTGCGCCCGACCGCGCGCAGAGGCCGGAAGGACGTCGATGACAAAATTACCCCAGGGGTATTTTTGTCATGAACCATGCGATTGAGGTCTGGCTGCTCAACATAAGCCTGACGCTTCTGGTTTTACTTGCGGTGGCACTGGCCTTGCGTGCGATAATAAAGCAGCGGAGACGCAAGACGCAAGCTGGCTGTCTGGGTTGCCCCTACGGCGGCACGTGCAACCAGCCGATTGATTCGTGCGCAGACTTGAAAAAGGAATAGGAGCGCAGAGGGAGAAGCATGCGAAGGGACGGTTCCTTTGTGTTCCAGGCTTTGCCAGCCCGAGCAGAGGCGCGCCGGGTCGTCGCGCCCTACGAGCCGTTGCTTATGAGGAGAAAACCAGCTGACGCCAGCATACCCATACTGGCGGCAGCTGGTAAACGTTCTGGTTGGTAAGATCCCTGTAGGGCGCGACGACCCGGCGCGCCTGGGCTGGCAAAGGGTTGTGGTGAACGGCGCCGGGCGCCTTTTGGCATCAGTAAGGAGAAACAGTGACGTGTGAAAAAACAGTGTTGCCTAATGGTATGACTATCCTAAGTGAGCGGATGGACTCGGTGCGGTCGGTGGCGCTGGGAATCTGGTTTAAGGTCGGCTCGCGCGATGAGGTTCCGGCTGAGGCGGGGATGTCGCACTTTATGGAGCACATGATGTTTAAGGGTACTCCCACGCGCGACGCGCGCCAGCTCTCCGAGGCTTTCGACGCTCAGGGCGCGCAGCAAAACGCCTTTACCAGCAAGGAGTATACCTGCTACTTTGCAAACTTTCTGGATGAATCACTTGAGGGTGTCTTTGACCTTTTGGGCGACATGGTCTGCCACGCCAACCTGGCCCAGGATCAGTGCGAGCTGGAGCGTCAGGTCATCATTGAAGAGATTGCGCGCGGCGAAGACGACCCTGATGACGTGGCAAGCGAACTCTTTACGCTCACGCTTTGGCCCGATCATCCGCTGGGCCTGCCAATCGCCGGCACGCGCGAGATCGTCGGCGGTTTTGGCCATGAAGCAGCCGTTGACTTCCGCAGCCGCCACTATGGCACGACAAACTGCATCGTCGCTGCGGCGGGCAACCTTGAGCATGAGCGCCTGGTCGAGCTGGCGCAGCGCTACCTGGCTGATTTACCAGACGCGGATACGACGCCTGCGCGCAGCGGCGCCGGGCAGCTGGCAGCTCCCGCGCGCGCATTCAAACAAAAAGATACTGAGCAGGCACAGATATATTTGGGTACGACCGCAATGGACGGCGCCGATGAGCGCCGGTTTGCCCTGGCGCTGGGAAACAACATCTTGGGCGGCACGATGAGCTCGCGCCTGTTCCAGGAGATCCGGGAAAAAGAGGGCCTCGTGTATGCGACCTACTCGATGCCGCAGCTCTACCAGGACAGCGGGCTCTTTGCGCTCTACTCCGGCACGCGCCCGGAAAATGCTGAGCACGTGTGCGAGCTCATGGCACGCGAGTTTGACAAAATAGCGGCAGAACCGGTCAGCGCAGGTGAGCTGGAGCTGGCGCGCCAGTCAGCCAAAGGCGCTCTGGCGCTGTCGCTTGAGTCAACCTCGAAACGCATGATAGCGCTCGCACAAAACGAGCTTTTTGGAACGCCGCAGCTCGGCTTTGACGATCTGCTGGCACGCTATGATGCCGTGACCGCAGGTGACATTGCCGCGGTGATGGCGGAACTGGGCGCGCTACCTCGCACCCTTGCCGTGGTTGGGCCCTTTGCCCAACAGAGTTTTGAGCTCTGATGCGATCATCGTGACCACACTGGTTGTCACAGCAAGGGAGGCCGCAGGCCGACCGCGACAATCCAGCAATCGGATTGTCATTGCGAGGAGCGTAGCGACGCGGCAATCCAGCAATGTCGCCATTGCGAGAGAGGTCGCAGACCGACCGCGGCAATCCAGCAATTTTTAAGTAGGTAAGAGAAAGGGAGCGCGCTATGATAACAAAAAAAATCGCATTGGCCGGCGCGGCTGGCCGCATGGGTACCGCCTGTCGCGAGGCCCTTGCAGGCGCTGACGATCTTGAACTGGTAGCCTGCATCGATCGCGTCACAGGCGCAAGCCCGGCAGACCCAGTTGCAACACAGGCCCCATGGTACGACAGCGCAACAGAGGCCCTGGCAAAAACCCATCCCGACGTCATGGTTGACTTCACGGCGCCGGCTTCAGTTGAAGCCAACATTCGCACGGCGCTGGCAGCAGGCGTTGACTGTGTGGTCGGCACGACCGGGCTGTCCGCAGCAACGCTTGAAGCCCTGGCAAAAGAGATCCCGGAGGGGACCTGCCTGTTTGTGGCGCCAAACTTTGCCATCGGCGCGGTGCTGCTCATGCAGCTGGCCGCGCGCGCGGCGCGCTGGATGCCTGATGTCGAGATCATCGAGCTTCATCACAACCAGAAAAAAGACGCGCCCTCCGGTACGGCGATCCGCACGGCAGAACTCATTGCAGAAGCGCGCGAGAAGGCGGGCGCCACTGCGCTCGGCGCACCGGGCTCCGAGTCTGAGCTCGCCGGATACCCCGGCGCCCGCGGCGCCCGTTCAGCAGACATCGTCGTGCATTCGGTGCGCCTGCCGGGTCTGGTGGCCCACGAGGAGGTCATCTTTGGCGCGCCGGGACAAACGCTTACCCTGCGTCACGACTCACTCGATCGCGTGAGCTTCATGCCCGGGGTCCTGGCGGCGTGTCGGGCAGTCACAGAGCGCTCAGGGCTCATTGTGGGCCTTGAGAACCTGATAGAGCTGTAGCCTCTTTACTGAGTGACAGGAGAAAACTTGTCTGAAGAAAAACCAATCGTCATCCTGAAATTTGGCGGCACCTCAGTGGGAAGCACTGCGGGCCGGGCGGCGCTCTGCGAGCGCGTGCGTGAGCAACGCGCCGCGGGCAAAGCGCCGGTCATCGTCGTTTCTGCCATGGGGCGGCGCGGCGACCCTTATGCGACCGACACACTGCTCGACCTGGTCGCTCCTGAGGCGCTGACGCCTGCGGAGCGCGACCTGCTCGCCAGCTGCGGCGAGGTCATCTCGGCTGTGGTCGTTGCCGCGCAGCTGCGCGCGCGCGGTATTGAGGCCGAGGCCCTGACCGGGGCGGCCGCAGGCATTCTGACTGATGAAAATTTTGGCATGGCGGCTATTCAGTCGATTATGACAGCGCCGCTGCAGTCACGCTGCGCGCGCGCCTGCGTGCCCGTGGTCTGCGGCTTTCAGGGCATGGCGCCCTCCGGGCGCCTGACCACGCTGGGCCGCGGCGGCAGCGATACGACGGCCTCGGCGCTGGGCGTAGCGCTTCAGGCAGAAGCGGTGGTCATCTACACTGACGTTGACGGCGTGATGACCGCTGACCCCCGCCAGGCGCCCGCCGCTGTCGTCATCGATACGATACGGGCCGACGAGCTCTTCCAGATGGCCCAGCGTGGCTCGAAGGTCGTCCACACGCCAGCAGCGGAACTGGCGCTCGCAAGCGGCGTGAGCCTGCTCGTGAAAAACACCTACAGCGACCATCCTGGCACGCGCGTGGCAGACATCGCCGCCTACCGTCCGGGCGCTCTGGCCACCGCCGTCGCAAGCACGAGCGACGTCGCCCGCTTCACCGTCGAGCTGGGGGACGGCGAGGGCGCCGACTGCCATCTGCATACGCAGGCAAGCATCTACCGACAACTGGCCGACGCGGATGTTTCACTCGACCTGTTCACGCCGGCAGGCGAGAAGTTGTACTTCACGGTCAAGCGCGCTGATAGCGTCGCGGTCGAAGCGGTTCTGAGTGAGCTGGGCCTGTGTTTCAGGCGCCAGGACTCGCTGGCGATGGCAACGGTCATTGGCGCGGGCATGCACGGGGTGCCGGGCGTTATGGCTCGGATTGCGAGCGCCCTGGAAGAGGCGAGTATTGATATCTTCCAGGTAGCGGACTCTCACAGTACGATCTCGGTGCTGATTGCTGGCATCCATGAGGCGGCGGCAGTGCGGGTCCTGCATGCGGCCTTCGAGTTAGGCAGTGACGCCCATGTGGAGTAAGCCTGGAACACAGGGGGACAGTTCTTTTATGTTCGCGCTGGATGAGTGCTCGCTATCGCTCGCAAATTACTGGATTGCCGCGTCATGGCGCCTCCGCGCCATTCCTCGTTGCGGACGATGAGAAGGGGTGCGCCGACGATGCGTGAGCTTATCTATTACTGCACGATCAGCCTGGATGGCTATGTGGCCGACGCCGAGGGCTCGACGTCCTGGATGCATGGTGCGGCTAACGAGGACTACGGTTTTGCGGAGTTCTATAGCGGCGTCAGCGCCTTGCTGCTGGGTCGCAAAACCTATGAGCAGATGCTTGATACCGGAGACTTCTTTCCTTACGCGGACAAGCCGGTCTACGTGTTCAGCAGCAACGCGAACTTGAAACGCGCGGCTGACAATGTGCAGATCGTAAGCGACGTCGCCCCCGAAGTCTTCGTGGCGCGCCTGAAGCTCCAGGACCTGCCCGCTCCCAACGCTGACGCGGCTACTCCTCCCGCTGACTCTCCCGCTGCTGACGCTCCCACTCCCGCTGACCCGCCCACTCCCGCCGCCGCAGGTCCCCTCTGGCTGGGCGGCGGGGCGCGCCTGGCCTCGACTCTGCTGGCTGCGGGCCTGGTCGACGAGCTCCAACTCCACATCCAGCCGATCCTGCTGGGCGCCGGCCTGCCCCTGGTATCCGGGCCAGATCTCCGCAAACAGGGCTTTGACCTGCGGCAGTGCGCGCAGAAGCCCGGCGGCTTCGTGAAACTCCGATACCGAACGGTTAAGTCCTGGCGCACTGATATGTAGCGCTCTGTGAGAAAATAGTGCGTAGCATACTGTAATAAAGGAGCACGCATGTCACAGCAGCCACGTTTCGGTCGTTTACTTACGGCCATGGTGACGCCTTTCACCCCCGATTTAAGCCTCGATTTACCGCGCGCGGCCCAGCTTGCGCGCCGCCTGGTCCAGCAGGGGTGCGAAGGCCTGATCATCAACGGTACCACGGGGGAGTCCCCCACCATATCGCGCCCTGAGCGCCTGGAGCTTTTTGCGACGGTGCGTGATGCCGTCGGCGGCCAGGTGCCGCTGGTTGCCAACGTGGGCGATAACTGCACGCAGGACAGCGTTGAGTTTGCCCGCAAGGTCGCGCAGATGGGCTTTGAAGGTCTGCTGGTGGTGACGCCGTACTACAACAAACCGCCGCAGGAAGGCCTCTATCGCCACTTCCGCGCGGTGGCAGAAGCGGTCCCCAATACGCCGGTTGTGCTCTATAACATTCCCGGGCGCTGCGTCATCAACATAGAACCCGACACCATCGGACGCCTGGCAACAGAGGCGCCCAACATCGTGGCGGTCAAGCAGGCCAATAGCGACCTGGGCCAGGTCGACGCGATTTTAGCGCAGACGCCGGAGGGCTTTGAGGTGCTGTCCGGTGACGACGACCTCACCTTGGAGATGATGAAGCACGGGGGCAGCGGCGTGATCTCGGTGACGGCCCATGTGGCCGCCGCGCCGATGATGAAGATGATCGACGCCTATGTCGCGGGCGACCTGCATACGGCAGAAGAGATCAACGCAATACTGGCGCCGCTGCACAAGGCGCTGTTTATGACCGCCAATCCCATTATGGTGAAGGCCGCGCTTAAGATGGACGGCTTTGATGTGGGAGGCCTGCGCCTGCCGCTGATCGAGGCCACCACCGAACAAATCAACGCTCTGCGCGAAGCCTGGGAGCCCGTGCGCTCAAAACTCAAGGAAAGGAATTACTGCTGAGCATATGACGCAAGAACGCAAAAAAGCATTGCGAGTCATCCCTCTGGGGGGGCTTGACGGCATCGGCAAGAACATGACGGTGCTTGAATATGATAACGATATGATTGTCATCGACGCAGGATTGATGTTTCCCGATGATGATCATCCCGGAATTGACCTGATCCTGCCCGACTATTCTTACTTGATTGATAATGCGGAGAAGCTCCGGGGGATCGTCGTGACCCATGGGCACGAAGATCACACGGGCGCCTTGCCCTATCTCCTCAAGGACCTTGACCGCGTCGTTCCCATTATCGCGACCAAACTTACCCTGGGCCTTATTAAGGGAAAACTTGAAGAACACGGCGTAAAGAAGGTCCGCTATCACGAGATAAAAGACGGCGTGCACATGAGTCGCGGCGTCTTTGGGCTTGATTTCATCGCCGTCAACCACTCGATTCCTGACGCGATTGCCGTCTGTGTGCGCACTCCGGTGGGTAACGTCTTGCACACGGGGGACTTCAAGTTTGACCAGACGCCCATTGATGGCCGCCTGACCGACTACGCGGCGCTGGCCAAGCTGGGCCGCCAGGGGGTCATGCTCCTGATGAGCGATTCCACCAATGCAGAGCACGCCGACATCACGCGCAGCGAGGCCGTGGTTGGCCGTGAGCTTACGCGCATTATCTCTCAGGCAAAAGGCTCGGTGATCGTCGCCTCCTTTGCCAGCCACATCCACCGCCTGCAGCAGGTGGCAGACGCCGCCGCCGCCGCACACCGCAAGGTCGTGGTCACGGGGCGCTCGATGCTGCAAAATGTTAAAATTGCGCGCGATATGGGCTATTTGACTATCAAAGAGGACGATCTGATCGACGCCTACGAGCTCAAGAACCTGCGTCCGGAAGAAGTCGTGATCATGTGTACGGGCAGCCAGGGAGAGCCGCTCTCCGCGCTGGCGCGCATGGCGATGGGGGAGCATCGCACCATCTCCATTGGCTCAGAAGACACGATCATCCTCTCGGCTTCGCCGGTTCCGGGCAACGAAAAAGCCGTGGGTACCGTTATCAATCGTCTGATGAAGATCGGCGCAGACGTCTATGACAAGGATCGCGCGGAGGTCCATGTGTCCGGGCACGCCTCAGCTGAGGAGCTGAAGCTCATGTTAAACCTCATCAAGCCCGAGTACTTCGTGCCGGTTCATGGCGAGACGCGCCATCTGGTCGCGCATAAGGAGCTTGCGCTTGCGGTTGGTATTCCGGAGAACTACATTTTTGTGCTCGATAACGGCGACGTCTTAGAATTTACTGAGGAGGGCGCGCGGATTGCGCCTGAACAGGTGAGCAATGGCGTCAAATACGTTGACGGGCTTAATGTGGGCGACAGCGATCAGGTCGTGATCCGCGACCGCCAGCATCTGTCCCAGGACGGCATTATCACGCTGGTGCTTTCTGTCAATCGCAAGCAGGGCAGCGTGGTCGGACAGGCCGAGATCGTTGCGCGCGGCGTCGTGTTTCCTGAGGATCGCAACCTGGAAAACGAGCTGCTTGAGCGGGCGAAAAAGGCCGTGCGCCGCGCCACAAGCGAGCATGCTTCGCTGGGCAACCTGCGTAAAAGCATTCGTGACAGCGCCTCACAGCTGGTGTGGGAGTCGACCAAGCGTCGCCCGATGGTGATCCCGGTCATCATCGAAGTGTAAGAGACATATGGGCAGAAAAAGCGGAAGGGTCAAAGAGTGCATCACGTAACTATTCTCTATGCGGTGGTAACCGCAATCGTTCAGGGCTTGACGGAGTATCTTCCCATATCCTCGTCAGGGCACCTGGCGCTGGTAAATCACTTTTTTGGCGTGGGCGGTGATTTTGGCCTGTCGTTCATGATCTGGTTGCATGGCGCGACGCTCCTGGCGCTCCTGGCGTACTTCTGGCGCGACATCATCGATCTTATTCGTTGTTGGGCGCCCCGTCATCGCCATGATAGGGCAGGGCAGCGTCGCATTTTTGTGTTCATTGTTCTGTCCACGCTGGTAACCGGCCCCATGGGCATCGTGCTCAACAAGTACATGCCGGCGCTTGACAGCAATCTGATTGCGGTGGGCATTGGCTTTATCGTAACGACGATTTTTCTGGTTCTGGCAGAAGTGCTCAGTGGTCGGGTCGCACAAAAGCACCTTGACCGGATGGGCGCCGGACGCGCGCTCTTCATCGGCTTTATGCAGGGGCTGGCGATACCGCCGGGTATCTCGCGCAGCGGCACGACGATTGCGGCGGGGCTTATATCCGGTCTGGATCGCGAGCAGGCGACGCGCTATGCGTTTCTGGCGGGCATCCCTGCGATTGTGGCAAGCTTTGGGCTTGACGTGATAAAAACGGGTGGCGTGCGCCTGGATACGCCTACGATCATCGGCTTTGTGTTGGCCGGGGTCATTGGCTACCTGAGCATTGCCTTTTTGCTGGCGCTCGTCAAGCGCGTGAAGCTGTACGGTTTTGCCGTGTATACGGGGCTGCTTGCTATCGCGACTTTGATAATTGGAGTGATGAAGTTTTAAATGGCCGCGTCTGCTCGCAACAAAAAGAACTCGCGTCCCTCGTCGCGCGCGACGCAAAAGCGTCCGGTGGCAAGCGCGCGCAAGGGGAGCGGTCGGGGCACTGGCGCAAAAACACCCTGGCTTGACGCGCGCAACGTGCGCGATATCATCGGCGTATTGATTTCTGCCTGCGGGCTGGCGCTTTTTGTCGCCGTGGTCAGTACGCACACCGGCGTGGCGGCACTGGCGCTTGCCCGGGCGCTGGGTTATGCCTTTGGCGTGGGGCGCTTTGTGTTTCCGCTCATCATGCTCATCTGGGGGCTCTCGTTTTTTATTCCGCGCATCGAGATCGAGGAGGGACGGATCGGGCTGGGATTTGCGATACTTCTGGTCACCTTTGTCTCTTTAGTCGCGCTGCTTACGCCGGGTCGTTACTATCTTGTGGAGCGCCTGGTAAGTTCCTACGGCGGTTATGTGGGCGGCGGCCTTGCCTGGTGCCTGCACAGCTTGCTTGGGACGGCCATCGCGGCCATTTTGCTGGTCGCGGTCTTTTTGATCGGGCTTATCATCTGCGGGCTTTCTTTTTCTGCGCTGACCGAACGCATTTCTGCCTGGCGCGAGGAGCGCCGCCTGCTTGCCCAGGGCCTGGCTGATCCAGAAAATCTTCATGATGATCGCACCATGCCGGCGCCCGTCAGGCGCGCGCGGCGCAGCTCTGGCGCTGTTGGCGTTGGCGCGCTGCCCTTTGATACTGATCCCGGCGCCGCAGACGGCGATGCGGCAAACGTGAAGACGCGCAAACTGGGCGGGCGAGGGGCCGAGAAGACGATCGCGATCGGCGCGCATGGCGCAGAGGGCGAACGCGGCGCTGCTGCTGCTGGCGAGGGTGAGCCAGCTGTGGCGCCGGCGCCGGCGTCGGCGCCAAAAGCGCCGGTTTCTGCGCGCTCCGGCGCTGTGTCTCCCGACTTCAAACTGCCGCCCTTAAGTCTGCTCAGACTCAGCCAGAAGCGCAACGCCGCGCACGCGCGCGATATGAAGGTCGAACTTGAGCAAACCGCGACGACTATCGTCGATACCCTGCAGACCTTTGGCGTGCCTGCGCGCGTGGTCGACTGGATCTGCGGCCCGACGGTCACGCTCTTTAAGGTTGACATCGCCAAGGGCGTGCGCACCAATCGCATCACCGCGCTCACCGACGATCTGGCCCTGGCGCTTGCGGCTTCAACGATCCGCATCATGGCGCCCATCCCGGGCGAAAGCCTCATTGGCATCGAGGTCCCCAACGAGCGGCGCAGCTCGGTGACGCTCGGCGACGTCTTGAGCCAGACGCAGGCCGGAGAGCCGCCCCTGACGCTTGCGATCGGCAAGGACGTAAGCGGTAAGGCGATTCTGCGCGATCTGGCAAAGATGCCTCACGTGCTCATTGGCGGCACAACCGGATCGGGCAAATCGGTGGCCATTAACGCGATGCTCATGAGCATTCTGATGCGCGCGACCCCTGATGAGGTGCGCCTGGTGCTCGTGGACCCCAAGCGCGTTGAGCTGTCCACCTATAATGGTATCCCGCACCTGTATGTGCCGGTCGTCACCGACCCCAAAGAGGCCGCCAGCGCGCTTGCCTGGGCGGTCACTGAGATGGAGCGACGCCTCAAGACTCTCCAGAAGGCCGGCGCGCGCAATGTCAACGAGTACTATCGCTTCTTGGAAAAGTCAGAGGCCTCCACTGACGGGCGCCCCGACTGGGCAGGAGACATGCCCCTGCTCGTCATCGTCATCGACGAGCTGGCCGACCTCATGATGGCTGCGGGCAAGGAAGTCGAGCAGTCGATCGTGCGCCTGGCGCAGCTGGGCCGCGCCGGCGGCATCCACCTGATAGTTGCCACCCAGCGCCCGGACGCAAACATCGTCACGCCGCTTATCAAGGCCAACATTACAAACCGCATTGCCTTTAACGTGCCAAGCGCCATCGACTCGCGCGTTATTTTAGGCCAGTCGGGCGCCGAGACCCTAACCGGCCTGGGCGACATGCTGTTTTTGATCCCGGAGTGGCCCAAGCCCAAGCGCATCCAGGGCTGTTTTGTCAGCGAGGAAGAAGTGTCTGCGGTTGCAGGTCGCCTTAAACATCAGGCGGAGCCCGACTATCATGAAGAGATCTTAAGGGTTGCCGCAGGAAGCGCAGGAGGCGCTGGCGACGAGGGCTTTGACGACGACGACCCCCTGTTGTGGGAGGCTGCCCAGATGGTGGTCTCTGCCGGTATGGGATCGACCAGCGGGGTCCAGCGGAGGTTTCGCGTGGGATACTCCCGGGCCGGACGCATCATGGACATGCTTGAACAGCACGGCATCGTTGGCCCCCCGGACGGCTCCAAACCGCGCGAGGTACTGGTCACGGTCCAGGAACTTGACCAGATGCTGGGCGCCGGTACTGGTACGGGCGCAGCGCACGTCCCGGGAGACGCCGAGCCTGACGAGAGCGGGTTCTGATGGCGGTAACCCTGGGGACCATGCTCCGTGAGCAGCGCAAAAAGCGCGGCCTGACGACCTATGACGTCGCGGGCGGTACGCGCGTCATGCAGAGCTCGATCCAGATGCTTGAAGACGACGATTACGCGCGCCTGCCGGCGCCGGGCTACGTTCGTGGCTATATCCTGAGTTACTGCCGTTTTCTGCGGCTTAACCCTGAGCCCTTCTTGCGCCAGTATGAGATCGACACGGGCAACCGACGCCAAAGCTCGATTGATGGCCTGGCGATCAACAACACCGCGGTGACCGACACCCATGACCAGCATGACATCCCCTGGCGCACCGCTCTTATCCTGGGGCTGGTCTTGCTGGTGATCGTGATTGGCGTGTTCGTGCTTATTGCGGTGCGGGGGAGCGGCTCGACCGATAACCCCCTGCAGACGCCGCTGCCCTCGCAGGAGGCAACGTCGTCTGCGGGATCAGGCGCCGGCGCTGGGTCAGCGAGTGGCGCGGGAGCGGGCGCGGGCGCGGGCGCGGGCGCGGATTCGGGCGAGGCCGCGCTGAGCGACTCCACCCAGCATCTTGCGACCAAGCCCTTTGACTTCACCGTCCAGGCCAAAGAAGGAACCGCGAGCCAGCTGGTCGTCATCTGCGACGGAGTACAGGCCTACAGCGGCTCGTTTACTTCGGGCATGAAACAGATGTTTACGGCGCAGCAGACCGCGACGCTTACGATCGCAAACCCTGCGGCGCTCACGGTGACCCGGGACGGCAAGGCCGTGACAATTCCCAACAAGACTCCGGCGACCGTAACGCTGAACGCGACAGCCCCGTAAGCCCTATAAGACCTACCCTGAAGGAGACATGAGTATGGCAAAAGACGCAAGCTTTGATGTGGTCTCGGAAGTTGACTTCCAGGAAGTCGATAACGCCTGGCAGCAGACGCTCAAAGAGCTCAAACAGCGCTACGACCTGAAGGACAGCGGCGCCCAGCTGGACTACGACAAGCAAAAGCACGAGTTCACCTTGCTTGCGCCCAGCGATTTTGTGGCGACCCAGGTCAAGGATGTCTTAGGCGGCAAACTGGTGCGCCGCCAGGTCGATTTAAAGGCCGTCCAGTGGTCGGCGCCAGCGGCGGCAAGCGGTGGCGCCATCCGCATCATCGGGGCGCTGGTGAGCGGGATCGACGAAGATCTCATCAAAAAGATGAACAAGGATATCAAGGCGCAGAAGTTCGGCAAGGTCAAGACGCAGATCGAAGGCGAGAAGATCCGCGTGTTTTCTCCCAGTCGTGATGAGCTGCAGGCCGTGATTACCTGGCTCAAAGACCAGGACTACGGCATCCCGCTGCAATATGTCAACTATCGCTGAGGCTAGACCCTGATGATTTCAGTTGCGTTTGTCACGCTCGGTTGCCCCAAAAACGAGGTGGACAGCGCCGCCATGCGCGCGCTGGTCGCAGGCTCGCGCTATGAGCTTTGCGCCGATACGCGCGACGCCGACGTGATCGTGGTCAATACCTGCTCGTTTATTGCAACAGCGGCCGAGGCCTCCGTCGAGACTATTCTGGACCTCGCACAAGACCGCGGCGACCTCCCCACCGCTCGCAAGAACAAGGGCGACCGTCGCTTCCCCTCTCCGCTCATTTTAGTTACCGGCTGTCTGGTGAATCGCTACGGCGAGGGTGAGCTGGAAGCTGAACTTCCCGAGGTCAGCGCGTTTGTGCCGATCGAGGGCGAGTCTGATCTGCTGCGCGTGATCGAAGCGCTGACGGGCGAGCCTGCCGGCGCGCCGGAAGCCGGCAACGAGCATCCGGCGGCATCGGCATTCGGGCAGGCTGGCGCGCCCTCTGCGTATCTGATGATCGCCGACGGCTGTGACCGGACCTGCAGCTACTGCACGATCCCGGCGATCCGCGGACCGTACCGGAGCCGCACGCCCGATGAGCTTCTGGCAGAGGCGCGCCAGCTGGTTGCAGGCGGCGCCCGGGAGCTGGTGCTCATCGCCCAGGACACGACGGCTTACGGCCACGACCTGCCAGACCGCCCGACCCTGGCCGCGCTTGTGGCGCAACTCTGCGAAGAGACCGACCTGGCCTGGCTGCGCCTGATGTATCTGCAACCCGAGGGTGTCACCGACGAGCTTATCGAGGCGATCGCGACACACCCCCAGGTCGTGCGCTCCCTTGAAATGCCGCTGCAGCACTGCGCATCGCGCCTGCTGCGCGCGATGCAACGCGCGGGTGGTCGGGCGCAGTTCACAGCGCTGATTGCGCGCCTGCGCGCCCGCCTGCCGGATTTGGCGCTGCGCACGACGCTGATCACGGGCTTTCCGGGGGAGCGCGAAGAAGACTTTGCTGAGCTGCTCGACTTTGTGCGCGAGACGGGCTTTGACTACGTCGGCGTCTTTCCGTTTTCTCCAGAAGATGAGACGGCCGCCGCGGCGCTGGAGGACCAGGTAGATGAGGAGACCCGCCTGGCGCGTGCGCAAACCCTGCGCGACGCCGCCGATGAGATTGGCTGGGAGCGCGCGGCTGCCCACGTGGGGCAGACCATCGAGGTCCTGGTAGAGGGATTTGACCCTGAGGAAGGGCGCTGGCAGGGCCGCGCGCCGTTTCAGGCGCCCGACATCGACGGCGTGGTCTGGATCGATCCGGGCGCGCCTGGCGCGCTTAAGCCGCAGCCGGGTGCTATCATGAAAGTGACGATTCAAGATACGCTACTCTACGACCTTGAGGGGGTGACACGACATGAAAAAGAAACAGCGTGACGCATCCCCCAAGGGGGAGAACCGCGGTCTGGGGCCGGCAAATATCGTCACCCTGGCCCGCATCCTGCTGATCCCGTTTTTCCTGGTCGCCCTGCTGTCTGCCTGGCCAAAGCTGTTTGGCGGCTCATACCTGCTCTACGTGTTGCGCCCCTGGATCGCGACCGCTGTCTTTGCTGTGCTTGCCGCAACAGATGCCGTGGACGGCTATCTGGCCCGCAGCCGTGGAGAGATCACGACCTTTGGCAAGTTCATTGATCCGCTCGCCGATAAAATTCTGATCACGGCGGCGCTTCTGGGACTGGTCGAGATGAACGTCCTGCCCTCATGGATCGCGCTCATCATCATTGCGCGCGAGTTCATTGTGAGTGGCCTGCGCATGATCGCTTCGGCCGAAGGGGTCGTCATCGCGGCCTCCTGGCTGGGCAAGCTCAAGACCAACTTGCAGATCGTGGCAATCTGCATGTTCATTGTCAAGGATTCGCGGCCCATACTTGCCCTGCCGCACAAGCTGCCCCTGGTGTTTAATGTGGCTTCATGGTGCGTGATGGCGGCGGCGGTCCTTATTACGATCATCTCTCTCATCAGCTATTTCAAGCATGCGTTTAACACTCTGGAAGGGCCATGGAACTGAGCGGTCATCGTGTGCTGGTTGCCCCTGAGCTGGTGCGCCGGGCAGAGGAGCTGGGCGCGCGTCTGCGCGGTCGCGGATGGCGCGTGGCCACGGCGGAGTCTCTGACCGGCGGCGCGATAGCGGCCGCGCTGACGGCTGTTGCCGGCTCCTCTGAGTATGTGGCCGGAGGGCTGATCACCTATCAGAGCGCGCAGAAGACCGCCCAGCTGGGCGTGCCGGCTGAGCTGATTGAGCGCTGCGGCGTGGTGTCTGAAGAAGTTGCCGTGGCGATGGTCACCGGCGCCGCCGTGCGTTTTGGGGTGGAATGCGCGCTGGCAGTGACCGGCGTGGCGGGTCCGGCGGCGCCAGGGGATGTCTGCGCCGTGGGTACCGTGTGGGTCGCAAGCGCCGTCTGCAGTGATGTCCGAGCCGTTTGCTATTCTTTTGGAGAGGTAGGGCGTGACGGCGTGCGCTTTGCCACAGTCAAGGCGGCCTTAGAGCAGCTCAGCGGTCAGATCGACCGCCTGGATGCGTAATTTCTGCGGAAGACTTGACAGCGGACAGATGTACGGTATAGGATAAGGGTGCTTTCTCGTCGGAATACCCATAGAAATCGGAGAGATCGATGGACACCAATAAAGAAGAGATGCTGAACCTGACAAAGGAACAGATCGAGAAGAAGTTCGGCAAGGGCGCGATCATGCGCTACGGGGACGGCGGTGGCGTCCTTTCAATCGACGTTATTCCCACCGGTTCGCTGGCGCTTGACGCCGCGCTGGGCATCGGGGGCATTCCCCGGGGTCGTATCATAGAGATATTTGGTCCGGAGTCAAGCGGCAAGACGACTCTGGCGCTGCAGATGGTGGCCGAAGCCCAGGCCTTAGGTGGCGTTGCCGCGTTTATCGATGCGGAACATGCGCTGGATCCGACCTATGCGTCGCGCCTGGGCGTTGACATCGATGAGATATTGATCTCGCAGCCCGATACTGGGGAACAAGGCCTAGAGATCTGCGACATGCTGGTGCGCAGCGGCGCCGTTGATATCATCGTGATTGACTCGGTCGCGGCCCTGGTGCCGCGCGCAGAGATCGAAGGCGAGATGGGCGACACCACCGTCGGCCTGCAGGCGCGCCTGATGAGCCAGGCCCTGCGCAAACTGGCAGGTTTACTGTCGAAGTCAAATACCACCTGCGTATTCATCAATCAGCTGCGCGAAAAGATCGGCGTCATGTTTGGTTCGCCCGAGACCACGACTGGCGGGCGCGCGCTGAAGTTTTTCTCGACCGTGCGCATTGACATTCGCCGCATCGAGGGCATCAAGCAGGACGGCGAATTTGTGGGCAATCGCGTACGCGCCAAGATCGTCAAGAACAAGGTCGCTCCGCCTTTTAGGAGCGCCGAGTTTGATCTGATGTTTGGCGAAGGCATCAGTCGCGAAGGTTCCATTCTGGATCTGGGCGTCGAAAATAAGATCGTCAAGAAGGCAGGATCCTGGTTTACCTACGGCGACGAGCGCCTGGGCCAGGGACGCGAAGCGGCAAAGACCACGCTGAAGACGCGCCCCGACCTGCGCGATGAGATCGAACAAAAAGTCCGCAAAGAGCTGGGACTGATCCCGTCAGATGATGCTGAGGCAGATGATGTGGCGCCCGCAGCGCCGGTTGCCAAACAGGCAGGTTCTGAAGACGGGGCTGCTGCTGTCGCTGCCGCCTGATTGTCGCAGAGATACTTCAGGGGCGACCTGACCCATGTTAGTCGTAGTAACAATAGAGCCGGCAGGTCCCGATAAGCGGGCCTGTCGGCTTCTTTTTGGCGCAGAAGACCCGCAGGGCTACCTGCTGCCTAAAGCGGTGGTGACAGCGCTTGCTATCAAGGAGGGCAGCAGCTTTGACTCCCGGGCCAAGTTGCGCGAACTGGTCGATGAGGCAGAGCTGCCCGCAGCGATGGCGCGCTGTCTGCGCATCTTAAACGCGCGTGATAAGACCACGCATGAGCTGCGTGAGCGCCTGGCCCGTGATGGCTATCACGGGCGCGCAATCGACGCGACCGTGGATCGCCTGGTCGAGCTGAGCCTGGTAGACGATGAGCGCTTTACCAGCAATTACGTAGATTCAGGTCTGCGTGCAAAAAAAGGCTGGGGCAGAATCGTCAAAGAGCTGGCGCGCAAGGGTATCGAGCTTGATCCCGATGACGAGCGCTACTGTCCTGACCCATATGATGAATACTGCGCGGCCTTAGCGCTGGTGCAGCGCCTGCCGGTTGATTCAGAAAAAGAGCGCAACCGGGTGCTCAGACGGCTGATAACACGGGGTTATTCCTATCCAATGGCGCTTAAAGTCCTTGACGCTCGCAGGGCGATGCTTTAGAATAAATGGTTGCGCATTTTTCAGCGTTTTTCGTCGTGAATTAGTAAGAAAAGGAACTTATTATGGATATGGTCCGCGCCATCGAACAACAGCAGATCCGTACCGACCTGACTGATTTTCGCGTAGGTGATAACGTCAAGGTCTCTTATAAGATCATCGAAGGCTCTCGCGAGCGTATCCAGGTCTTTGAGGGCCGCGTGATACGACGCCAGGGCGAAACCAGCCGTGAGACCTTTACGGTCCGCAAGATCAGCTTTGGGGTAGGGGTCGAGAGAACGTTTCCGGTAAACTCCCCAAAGATCGACAAGATCGAGATCAGTGGCCGCGGCAAAGTCCGTCGCGCCAAGCTCTACTTCCTGCGCGACAAAGTAGGAAAAGCAGCCCGCCTCAAGGAAAAAGGCTATTAAAGAGCAGGAACAGGAGCGCCTCAGGGCGCTCTTTGCCTATGAACGGGAGCTTTATGGCACCGGCGCCGTGGTGGTGGCTGGCGTTGACGAGGTAGGGCGCGGGCCGCTGGCTGGCCCGGTAAGCGCCGGGGCCTGCGTGCTTGATCCCGACAGTGAGATCCCGCATCTCAACGATTCCAAGAAGCTCAGCGAGAAGCGCCGTGAGGAAGTCGCGGCAACGCTGCGCGCCCGTGCGCGCGCCTGGCATGTGGCGCACGTTTCTGCTGACGTCATCGACGCCCACGGCATCATGTTTGCCCTGAAGCAGGCGATGCGCGAGGCGGTGGCTGGCCTGGGCCTTAAACCTGATGTCATCTTGCTGGACGGGCGCCCGCTGGCACTCTGGCCGCAGGAACAAGCCATAGTAAAAGGCGATGGCAAAATCGCCTGTATTGCCGCCGCTTCCGTGCTGGCAAAAGTCCAGCGCGACGCGCTCATGCGCGAGGCTGACCAGGCCTATCCGGGCTATGGGCTGGCCCATAATAAGGGTTACGGGACCGCCGAGCACGCGGCTGCGATCCGCGAACGTGGCCTGACGCCCCTCCACCGGCGCTCCTTTTGTGGAGAATTTGTAAACCCCACGCTCTTCTAAACACTAAAACCGCAGGTCAGAGCCTTGCGACCCTCAAATGAGCCCGTTTCTGGTAAGAAAAGGGTAAGAAGATGGTAAGACCCTTTTGGCATGATTGTGCCGGAGGTGTTGAACATGACGAACACAAGCACAGAAACACGGCGGGAACTGGGACGACGCGGCGAAGAAGCCGCGGCGGTATTTCTTCAGGGGATCGGCCAGCACATCATCGCGCAGAACTGGCGGTGCCGTTTTGGGGAAGTCGATCTGATCACCCGCGATGGCGACACGATCGTATTTTGCGAGGTGAAAACACGCAAGAGCGTACGCGCCGGGCAGCCCGCAGAGGCAATCACGCTCAAAAAGCAACAGAAGTACAGCCGGTTGGCGATGCTTTGGCTCAACCAGTATGCCGATACCGACTGCGCCGCGCGTTTTGACGCGGTAAGCATTTTGGTCACCGGAGAGCATCGCGCGCAAATCACGCTCCTGAAAGGCGCCTTTCCGTTAGTCGAGGTCCTGTGATGTACTGCGAACTCAAAACAGCCACACTGGCGGGCATCGAAGCAATCCCCGTTGAGGTCCAGGTCCACATTGCTTCCGGGCTGCCTGCGTTTCATATTGTGGGCATGGGAGACGTGGCGGTCAAAGAAGCCCGCCAGCGCGTTACCTCGGCGCTGCGGTCCTGTGGTTTCAGGCTTCCCAGCAGCTGTATCACCGTCAATCTTGCGCCTGCGCTGCTCCACAAGCATGGCACTGGCTTTGATCTGGCGATGGCGATCGGCATCCTCATTGCAAGCGGCCAGGTTCAACTCGCCCATCATGACCAGATGCTCATGGTGGGGGAGCTGGGTCTGCGCGGACAGGTCTCGACCGTAGACGGTCTGGTCTCCTACGCGCGCCTGGCCAGCAAGAAGGGGCTGGTCCTGCTTACCCCTCGGCCTCAGCAGCTTACCGGGATCATTGCGTGCCGCGCGCTGGCTCTGGGGCACTTAAGTAAACTGGGGGAGCTCCGCGAGCAGGAGATAAGCGGCCAGGAGGCCGCGATCGAAACCCTGCGCTACCAAAACGACTTTTCTGAAGTTATCGGTCAGGCGCAGGTCATCCGCGCACTGACCGTAGCGGCAGCCGGGCAGTTCAACGTGCTTTTGATTGGGCCGCCGGGGACGGGCAAGACGATGCTGGCCTCGCGCCTGCCAACGATTTTGCCCCCGATGGACCGTGACGAGTTTATCGAGACCGCGCTGGTGCGCTCGATTGCCGGTGAACTCTACGACCAGCCCGCCACGCAGAGGCCGTTTCGCAGCCCGCATCACAGCGCGACGACGGTCGGGGTTGTTGGCGGAGGCACGCCGATCCGCCCCGGCGAGATCACGCTTGCGCATAACGGCGTGCTGTTCTTAGACGAAATGCCGCAGTTTTCACGCGGGACCCTGCAAAGCCTGCGCCAGCCCCTTGAGAGCGGTTGTCTGCGCATCGTGCGCGCTCAAGAAACGGTGACCCTGCCGGCGCGCGTCATGCTGGTCGGCGCGGCAAACCCCTGCCCCTGCGGCTACTTTGGCGACAAGGAGAGGAAATGTCACTGCTCTCCCGCTGATATCCGGCACTACCAGAATCGCATCGGCGGCCCGCTCATTGACCGTTTTGACATGATTCTTTACGCCAGCCGCCCACCGGTGGACGGGCTGTTTGAGAAGGAGGCAAAAGATCGAAGCAACTCTGCTGATCTGCGAAAGCAGGTAGTCGGGGCGCGAACGTTTGCCGCCCGTCGCGCGATGGCGCCCGTGCGTGAGCTCCAGCGCGATGAGCTCTGCGCGGCGCACCTCATCACACCGGAGGCTTTGGGCTGCCTGAAGCGCAGCGCACGGCGCCTGCTGCTCTCTCCGCGCGCGATCGTGCGTATCCTGCGGGTTGCGCGCACCATAGCTGACCTGGATCAGCGCGACCGCGCAGGCGAGGAGCACCTGATCGAGGCGCTGTCCTATCGCGTCAGCACACTGGAACAGTTCTGAGAAAGAGAGGGACCGTAATGGAAACTATTACACAAACAGAAGGAGCAACATCTGCTGGCGCCGCGCGCGCGTTAAAGCCTGCTGCGGCGCCAGACCGCTTTGAGCTGGAGCGCGCAGATGAGCTTTATCCCGCCCAGCTGCTGGATTTTGAAGCGGCGCCGGACCTGCTCTACGGGCGGGGAGACGCAGCGGCGATGCGTCCGGGCGTCGCTGTCATCGGCGCGCGCAACGCGACGCCCTATGGCATCAGCGCGGCAAAAGCGGTGGCGACCTGGGCGGCCGATATGGGGCTGACGGTGTATTCCGGCTGTGCGCGGGGCTGTGATCAGGCGGCGCATCGCGGCGCGCTTGAGGCAGGCGGCCTGACCGTTGCGGTCCTGGGTTGCGGGGCAGATGTCGTCTATCCCACGCGCGCAGCGGC
Source organism: Coriobacteriia bacterium (assembly GCA_009781115.1). GTDB lineage: Bacteria > Actinomycetota > Coriobacteriia > WRKU01 > WQUG01 > WQUG01. The sequence continues at coordinate 21,025 of WQYT01000002.1, read as the reverse complement.
GCTGCTTGACCGGATCGCTGCGCAGGGTTGCGTGATCTCCAAGTATGGCTGGGGGACGCCGCCGGCGGCCTACCGCTTCCGGGAGCGCAACTGGCTCATCGCGGCGCTCAGCCAGTTTGTCGTCGTGGTCGAAGCACGCATCCCGAGCGGTACGTTTTCTACCGTCGAGCACGCGCTGAGCTTAGGGGTTGGTCTGGCGGCGGTGCCTGGTTCGATCTTTTGTGCCGAGTCAGAGGCGCCGAATCGCTTCATCGGCGAGGGCGCGCTTCCCCTGACGTGCCGCGCTGACCTGGAAAGCGCCGCCGCGCGCTTTTTGCCCGCCGATGCGCCGCGTGGCGGCGCGCCTCTTCCGGGGCCGGAGGCAGGCGAGAGCTGCCCCGGTGGCGAGGACCCGCGCCAGCTCAGCTTGCCGGTGGCCCCAGACGACGAGGTCCTGCGCGCGCTCGGCGCGCAACCGGCAAGCCTTGAGGAGCTGGCGCGTGACCTCGCCCTTGAGGTCCGCGAAGTGATGCTGCGCTGCAGCCGCGCAGAAGTGGAAGGGACCGTCACTCGCTATCCCGATGGCCGCTACGGCCTCAGCTCAGAAGAGCTCCTGAGGCGCGCCCACGTGCATCCAGGAGCATTGGTATGAGAACGTATAAAAATCTGAAAATCAGACTTGAGGACGGAATCCGCATTACGGTTCCTGCAGGGACAGAGATAACAAAAATCAGGGTATTTGCCGGACCCGGGACCAACAGGGAGGTTAAGGATCGTTTTTTATTGCAACGTGAATTTGGTTTGTCCGCTGATAGGATCATGAAAGTACGAGGTGAACTTACCATTCCGATAAAAGGCGTCCTTACTCGTGTGGAAGCGCATTGGTATGAGACCGGCGGGCATGTTAGACTTATTGATATGAAAGTGAAAACGAGGTTTTAAAATGAAAGTGCGCTACAGAGAAAAAACCCTTCCGGCTACCTTGACTCAGGGTAAGATTTACCAGGTTTTAGCTACGGATCATCTTGGCGACATAGCATGCTATCGTATTGTGGATGACAGCTACCAGGAAGACATTCCAGAAACCTGGGATGGGTATCTGTTTGGTGTGGGCGCCTTTGAGGTCGAAGATCCGGAGCCGGATGTCTACGTGCCAACTGATGAAGAGTACTGGGAGAAGCGCCGCGCTGAGCCGGCGGCGCTGGGCACGGCTGTCAACGCGGTCGTCAACGCGACCGTTTAGATGATGACCCCCGCCGTTCTGGCGGGGGTTTCTCGTGTGTCTTATGCAAGAGCGGTATGGGTGAAGTGCTGATCATAGGCGCCGGACTGGCGGGTAGCGAGGCGGCCTTGCAGCTGGCGCGCCGCGGTATCAGCGTGACTTTGCAGGAAATGCGTCCCGAAAAACTGACGCCCGCGCACCGCACGGGGCTCTGCGCGGAGCTGGTCTGTTCAAACTCCCTGAAAAGCCAGGAAGCCGGCACCGCGACCGGCACCTTGAAAGCTGAGCTTGACCTGCTGGGCTCATGCCTTCTGCCGCTGGCGCGCATACATGCGGTTGCCGCAGGCAGCGCTCTGGCTGTTGACCGTGACGCCTTTGCCGCAGCGGTCACCGCCGCGGTCGAGGCAGAACCGCTCATCACGTGCCAGCAGGGAGAGGCTTGCGAGCTTGACCCCGCGCGCCTGACGCTCATCGCCACGGGCCCCTTGACTTCCGAGGCGCTCTCGGGCGCTCTGCGCCGCCTGGTCGGCAGCGATACGCTCGCCTTCTATGATGCGGCAGCCCCCATTCTCAGCGCTGACAGCCTGGACGCAAGCCGTCTGTTTGCGGCATCGCGGCGGGGCAAAGGAGGCGCCGACTACTTAAACATCGCCCTGGACAAGGCAGAATACGAGCGTTTTTATGAGGCGCTCATCGGCGCGCAGCGCACGATCCTGCGTGACTTCGACCGCCGTCGTGATCTCTTTGCGGCCTGCCAGCCCATCGAGGAAGTGGCGCGCAGCGGCCCCGACGCGCTGCGTTTTGGAGCGCTCAAACCCGTGGGTATCGATGACCCGCGCACCGGGCGCTGGCCTTATGCGCTCGTGCAGTTGCGCGCGGAAAACTCAGATCGTAGCGCCTACAACCTGGTGGGCTTTCAGACCAACCTGACCTTTCCGGAACAACGCCGGGTCTTCTCAATGCTGCCCGGGTTGGAACACGCGGAGTTTTACCGCTATGGGGTCATGCATCGCAACACCTTTCTGGATGCCCCTCAGGTCCTGGCGCCGGATCTCTCGCTGCGCGCCGCGCCGCAGTTGCACGTGGCCGGCCAGCTGATGGGCACCGAAGGCTACCTTGAAGCAATCGGCGGCGGGCTGCTCGCAGCGCTCATGATCACGGCGCGTCTGCGGGGCGACAGCCCCCCAGAGCTCCCGACGCCCGCAACTACGCTGGGGGCGCTCATGCGCTACGCAACTGATCCCGCCACGACCGACTACCAGCCGATGCACGTCAACTACGGCATCATCGAGGCGCTGACGCCGCGCGTACGCAACAAACAGGAACGCTACCGCGTCTACCACGAGCGCGCGCTGCAAGCGATGGCCCAGTGGCGCGACGTCCGCCCGGAGCTGTTCTGATGGCGCCAGCCATTGACACGCAGATCACCGCGTTTCTGACGGAGTTGCGTGATATTCGCGGCCTTTCTGAGCATACGGTGACCTCTTATGCAAGCGACTTGGCGGCTTACGCCGACTGGGGCGAGCGCAATCAGTATGACCTGATGGACATCGACTACCGCAACCTGCGCGGCTACCTGGCAGAGCTTGACGCCGCGCGCTATGCGCGAACCACAATCGCGCGCAAAATGGCCTGCCTGCGTGCGTTTTATGCCTTTCTGGCAGAAAAGGACCTGCGGGAGCTGAGCCCGGCGGAGCTCCTTCAGTCCCCTAAACTGGGTCGCCATCTGCCCAAAGCCCTGAATAACGACGAGTTGCAGGGGCTTCTTGACGTCGTTGACGAGTCAACCCTGGCGGGACAGCGCGACAGCGCGCTGTTGGAATTCCTTTACGCGACCGGCGCGCGCGTCTCGGAGGCCGCCGGGATTGTGCACGCAGACATCGATTACGATTCCGGTCGCGTGCGTCTGTTGGGCAAGGGGAGTAAGGAGCGCTTTGTGCCCCTGCACCCGCTGGCGCTGACAAAACTCCGTGACTACGAGGCGCAGGTGCGCCCGGCGCTGCTTGCCAAACAGAGCAAGACCCCGCTTCCGACCCTGGCCCCGACCCCGGCAGCGCTCTTCCTGTCAACGCGGGGCAACGCGCTTTCTGCTGACGCGATCCGGCGAATCGTCCACCGCTACGCGACGCTGGCGGGCATCACGGTCACGCTCAGTCCCCACAGCCTGCGCCACAGCTTTGCGACCGACCTGCTCGACGAGGGCCTTGACCTGCGCAGCGTCCAGGAACTCTTAGGCCACGCCAACCTCTCGACCACCCAAATCTACACCCACCTCTCCGCCCGCCGCCTCAAAGAGGTCTACCACCAGGCCCACCCCCGCGCGTAAGATGACAATCACCTCGCGGGTGTTTGTCATCAGCAGGTGGTGACAGGGGGACTGTCCTCTCGTTACACGGGGCGCCGTTTATTTCGCGTTATCTGTGGCGAGAAGCTCTAAAGTGATTTTGCTATACTTGAAATCGGAAATAGCGCTTAGCCACTGACGCTCAAAAGGAGCAGTTTTAACCTATGATCATAGCTATCGACGGCCCGGCGGGGTCGGGAAAATCGACGGTCGCTCGCATGGTGGCGACTCATTTGGAATTTTATTACCTGGATACCGGGGCGATGTATCGTGCCTTGACGGTCGCGGCGGCTTCCCGTGGCATTGCGCTTGAAGATGAGGCGGCGCTGGCTGAGCTGGCACGCACGCTGCCCATTGAGTTTGGGTATACCACAGGCGAGGCCCTGCCGTCGCAGGTTGTCATTGACGGCGAAGACGTCACGCGGGCCATCCGCCTGCCAGAAACTGATGCCGGGGTCAGTGTGGTGGCGCGCCAGCCGGGCGTGCGCGCCGCGCTGGTTGCCCAGCAGCGTGCGCTTGCCGCCCAACATGACACGGTGGTCGAGGGCCGCGACATTGGAACGGTGGTGTTTCCGGATGCGGGCCTCAAGGTGTTTCTGACCGCTGACCCGAAAGTTCGGGCATTCCGCCGTATTCAGCAAAATGAGGAGCGCGACCCTGCCGGCGAGCAGGATCGTCGCGGCGCTTACGAGGCGCTTATCGCGCGCGATGAGGCTGACAGCAGCCGCCAGCATTCTCCGCTGAAGGCGGCTGGCGACGCGCGAACGCTTGACACGACCGATCTGGCGCTGGACGAGGTCATCGACCGTATTCTTGCCTGGGCCCGTGTTGCTCGTCTGCACCATCAAGAGGGGGCGCTGCAATGAAGATGCGCGACCGGGTCGGCAAGCCCTATCAGGGGCCAGATGCCCCAAGCTGGGGCTTTTTCCGCGTGGCGGTTCCGGTAGTGGGCTGGGCTGTTCGCACGATCTTTCGCGTGAAGGTGGCGGGGCTGGATAACGTCCCGGACGGCCCGATCATTATCTCGGGCAATCATGTTAGCTATGTTGACGGTCTGCTGCTCTGCACGCTCCAGAGAAAGTACCGCCACCAGACGCACTTTCTTATCAAGAGCGAGATGTATGAGGCCAGTTCGTTTCTTGCCTGGATATTTCACCATATCGGCTCGATTCCGGTCGAGCGGGGCACGGCAGATCGCCGCATGATTGCTGACTGCGAAAAGCTTCTGAAGGCAGGCGACAGCCTGGGGATATTTCCGGAGGGACGCCGGGTCCGTGACAAGACGGGAGGTGAGCTGGGCGAGGCTTTGACTGGCGTCGCGTTCCTGTCGATCCGCAACAACATACCGATCGTGCCGGTGGGCATCGTGGGTACCAGTGAGATTACGGCGCACCTGCCGCGGCTGCCTCGCGTGTTTGTGCGCATTGGCAAGCCGCTCTATCCTGAGCAGTTTGAAGGCGCGCGGCGCGAGCGCATGGACGCCATGACCACAGCCGTTATGGCAGCGATTGCCGCGCAGATGGATGAAGCTGAGCTGGCGCGCACGGGACGTCTGGAACACAAGCACCAGGCAGGCGCAACCGTCAAGCAGAAGATGGGTGAAGTTCACGCCAACGCAGCAGGAGGCGATGAGCCAACTACAACTCCGGATTCATGCGCAAGCTGCGACGACTTCGGCGCGCCGTCTGTTGAATCGGGGCAAAAGGCCCCCGAAAAGGACCCCTCCGCATGATCCCGCAGATCCGCATAGCCCGTGATGCGGGCGTCTGCTATGGGGTCGAGCGCGCGCTTAAGCTGGCGCATGAAGCAGCCGGGCGCCCCGGGCAGACGGGGCACGCCTACACGCTCGGTCCGCTGATCCACAACCCGCGCGTGGTTGCAGAGCTTGCCGGCGAGGGGGTCGCGGTCACCGGCGCTGTTGACAGCCTCAGCGCAGAGGACACGCTCATCATCCGCACCCACGGAGTTGAGGCTGCGCGCATTACCGAGGCTCAGGAGCGCGGCATCACGGTCATCGACGCGACCTGCCCCTATGTGCGCAAGGTCCAGCAGGCCGTGCGGACGCTATCTGCGGAGGGCTACCAGGTTATTATCATCGGAGAGCCTGATCATCCTGAGGTCATCGCCGTGCGCTCGCATGCAGACGCCAGCGCATTGGTCGTTTCATCGTTTGATGACATTCCTGCCGATTTCTCTGCGCACAAAGCGGGCGTCGTGGTTCAGACTACGCAGACGCTTGACGTCTTGCAGGCAGTTACCGCGGCGCTGATGGGGCGCTGTCAGGAGCTGCGCATTTACAACACGATCTGTGACGCGACCAGCAAGCGCCAGGAAGCCACGCGCGAGCTGGCGCTTGACTCAGAAGTGATGGTGGTCGTCGGGGGCCAGAACTCCGGCAACACGACGCGTCTGGCCGCTATCAGCCGCGACGGGGGCGCCCGCACCTATCACATTGAGCGGCCCGAAGAGCTTGAGCAGGCCTGGTTTTCCGGCGTGCAGCGCATCGGCGTGACGGCAGGCGCCTCGACGCCGGCCGAGCATCTGGCCGCGGTGGTCGCGCGCATCGAGGAGCTTGTAGCGTGAAGCAGTCTGCGCACTATGAACGTCCTGAGGCGGACGGGCAGCCAGGCGGCGTGATCACGCAGGTCGAAGCTAACAGCCCGGCTGCTGTGGGCGGGCTGCGCTGTGGCGACCAGCTGCTTGAAGCAGACGGCCAGGCGCTGCGCGATCTGATCGACTGGCGCTGGTACAGCGATGGCGAGTCCGTCGAGGTTCTTGTCGCCGACCCGCAGGGACAGCAGCGCACGCTCACGCTGACGCGCCACCCTGGCCAGGACTGGGGTTTTGAGGTCGCCGATCCGCTCTTTGATGGCGTCAAGACCTGCGCTAATAATTGTAAGTTTTGCTTTATGAAACAATTGCCGCCGCATCTGCGTCCGACGCTGTATCTGCGTGACGACGACTACCGGCTCTCGTTTTTGCAGGGCAATTTCGTCACGCTGACCAATCTTGATGACACAGAGGTCGCGCGCATCATTGAGCAACGCCTGTCGCTGCTGCATGTCTCGCTGCATGCGGCAGATCCAGACGTGCGTGAGCGCCTGATCGGACCGCGGCAGGCACGCGGCCTGGAAGTGCTTGACCAGTTGCTGGCGGCTGATATCGACATCCACATCCAGATCGTACTGGTCCCGGGTGTCAACGACGGCGAGGTGCTGGATGAAACGCTGCTCTATCTGGCGGATCCACAACGTAAGCCCCATGTTGCCAGCGTCGGCATCGTGCCCGTTGCCTGGACCAGGTATGCGAAGCAACCGGAAGACGCCAGCCCGCTTCCGGATTATCGCGACCAGCTGGACGCGGCGCGCGTGATCGAGCAGGTCCAGCGCTATCAGTTTGCCGAGGAGGAGGCCCAGGGCTGGGACTGGGTCAGCCTGGCAGACGAGTTCTATATCACGGCCCAGGCGCCCTTCCCGCTGGCAAAATACTACGGCGGCTTTCCCCAGTATGAAAACGGCATCGGCATGGTCTGGGGCCTGATCGAGGACTTCAAGGAGCACCTGCCCCAGCTCCAGCAAGCGCTCTCTTTACTGCCAGAGCAGTCAGAGGCCGTCACGCTGGTCTGCGGCGAGCTGATCCGCGACACCCTGCTGGGCGCGCTCTCCGCGATAGGCGCGGGTGGCAAAGTCCGGCTGCTCCCCGTGCGAAATGACTTCCTCGGAGGCACAGTCAGCGTGACGGCGCTGCTTGCGGCAAGCGACATCGCCGGCGCAGTCACCTATGACAGCGAGCGACTCACCCTGCCAACGACCTACCTGGTTCCCGACGCGCTCTTTAACCATGAAGGGCTGACGCTGGACGGCCAGAGCGCGCCTGAACTGACCGCACAGGCGCCTGCGCCGGTCATCTTTTTCACGCCGACCGCCGCCTCCCTGGCGCGTGCGCTTATAGATCTGGCAGGAGGCAGGCCCCAATGAGCGAGCAAGATCGACTCCCGATCGTGGCCGTGGTGGGGCGCCCCAACGTGGGAAAGTCCACGCTGGTCAATCGGCTGGCGCGCACCGACGACGCCATCGTGCACGCGCGCGCCGGCGTCACGCGCGACCGCAGCTATGCACCGTGCGAGTGGAACGGGCGCTACTTTGTCCTGGTCGATACCGGCGGCATCGAAATCAGCTCGACTGACCAGTTCCAGCTGGGGATAAAGGCCCAGGCCCAGATGGCGATAGAGGAGGCCGACCTGATCCTGCTGCTGGTCGATGGACGCGGAGACGTCACTTCAGAAGACGAGCAGGTTGCGCGCCTCATCAAGCGTGCAAAAAAGCCCGTAATCTTAGTAGTCAACAAGGTTGACACACCCGGATCGCTTGCCGAGACCTATGCGTTTTACCAGATGGGGCTCGGCGAGCCAATACCGGTTTCTGCCACCCACGGCAACGGCACAGGCGACCTGCTTGACTTGGTCGTCGGCGCGCTGCCGCAGTCCGCTGGCGCCCCGCCCGCCGATGACAGCATCAAGGTCGCCCTGCTGGGGCGCCCCAACGCGGGCAAGTCCTCGCTACTCAACCGTCTGGTGGGCCGCGAGCGTTCGATGGTAAGCGACGTGGCGGGCACAACGCGCGACACGATTGACACGCAGATTACCTACAAGGACCGCCTCTACACCCTGATCGACACGGCGGGCCTGCGACGCAAGGGGCTTATTACCGATGACGTCGAGTATTACGGCTTTGTGCGCGCGATGCGGGCGCTTGAGCGCGCCGACGTGGCCGTCTTGCTCATCGACGCCTCGGTCGGGCTGACCGACCAGGATCAGCGCATTGCAAACTTTGCGATCTCGCGTGGCTGCGCGCTGGTTGTCGCGGTCAACAAGTGGGACCTCATGCGGGGCGAAGAAGAGCAGCGCGAAGAGCTTCTGGGCCGCCTCGAAGACCGCCTGACCTTTGCCGCGTGGGCGCCCCGTGTCCGCCTGTCGGCGCTGACAGGACGCGGGGTCGAGCTCGTGCTCGATACGGTCAAGGCCGCCTACGACAGCGCCCAGCAGCAGATCTCGACCAGCGCGCTTAACCGCCTGCTTACCGAGCTGCGCGACTTTGGTCACACCGTCAGCCACCAGGGCAAGACCCTGCGCTTAAACTACGTGACGCAGACCCACACCGGCCCGCCGGGTTTTACGTTTTTCTGTAACTTCCCTCAACTTGCAGACGAGAGCTTTGAGCGCTATCTTGAGAATCGTCTGCGGGAGCGTTTCGATCTGACAGGAACGCCGATAACCCTGAAGTTCAAGAAGAAGGGGGAGTGAGTCGATGCTTGCTCAGCTCCATATACCCCTGTGGTTGGGGTTCATACTGCTCATCATCGTGTGCTATTTTCTGGGCGCGATCCCGTTCTCGCTGATCGTGGGCAAGGTATTTTACCGTAAAGACCTGCGCAAACTGGGATCGGGCAACCTGGGCACGACTAATGCGTATCGCTGTCTGGGCCCGGTGGCAGGCACGATCGTGCTGATTCTTGACTGCCTGAAAGGTGCGGTGGCGATCTATCTGGCGCGCTTGTTTGTGCCCATGAACGCAAGCGCGGCCTACTACGGCACGCTGTCGCCGCTGGTCCGTGTTGCGTACCGCATAGGGGGCTATCCGGCCCTGGCCGCGTACTGGGCGCTGATTGCCTGCGCGGTTGCGGCCATTGTCGGGCACGCGTTTTCGCCCTATATCAACTTTACGGGGGGCAAGGCCGTGGCAGCTACCGGCGGCATCCTTCTTGCCATGGTCCCCAAAGTGGTGCTTATTCTTTTGCCGTTGTTTCTAATCATGCTTCTGGCGACACGCTATGTTTCGGTCGCCTCAATGACGATAGCTGTCGCGCTGCCCTTTTCAATGTGGCTGTTTTACCCATCGTTACCATTCATCATCTTCTCGGTCGTGGCGGCGCTGTTCGTTATATGGTTACATCGAGGCAACATCGTTCGTTTGCGCGCGGGCACCGAGAATAAACTCGGGGCCAGTCGCGGGCAGGCGCAGGAAGATCACTAGGAGGTCAGGATGCACGTTGCAGTCATTGGGGCCGGTTCCTGGGGTACGGCTATCAGCTGGCTTCTGGACCAGAAGGGCCATGACGTGGCGCTCTGGGCGCGCGAGCCAGAGATCGCGCAGTCCGTTACCACCGAGCACCGCAACCCCGTCTATCTGCCCGACGTGCGCTTTTCTGAGCGGGTCACCGCTTCGCATGAGCTTGAATCCGTCTTACGCGAGGCGCGCGCGGTCGTCATGGTCACGCCGTCGGTGGGCGTGCGCGCGACCGCTCATGCGATGGCGCCACATCTGGGCGCCGAGGTGCCGGTCGTCATCTTAAGCAAGGGCATCGAGGACGGTAGTTCTTTGCTGATGACCCAGGTACTTGAGGAGGAGTTTGGCCATCCGGGTCGCATCGCTGGTCTGTCCGGGCCCAATCACGCCGAGGAGGTCAGTCGCGGCATGCCGTCGGCGACGGTCGTGGCCTCCAGCTCTCAGGCAACCGCCGAGTTCTTCCAGGGGCTGTTTGCAACAAGCTTTTTCCGGGTTTACACCAATACCGACCTGGTCGGCGTCGAGATGTGCGGCACGGGCAAAAACGTCATCGCGATCGCCTGCGGCGTCTGCGACGGTCTGGGCTTCGGGGATAACGCAAAGGCCTCGCTGATGACGCGTGGCCTGGCAGAACTCGCGCGCCTGGGCGCGGCGGTCGGCGCTGATCAGCGGACCTACATGGGCCTGGCGGGCATGGGCGACCTCGTGGTCACCTGCACCTCGCAGCACTCGCGCAACCGCAGCCTGGGCGAGCTGATTGCCCAGGGCGGCACCCTGCAGGGCTATGAAGAGGCCACAAAGATGGTCGTCGAAGGGGCTGTGGCCTGTCGCGCCTTGCATCATCTGGCACTGCAGCGTGGCATCGCGGTGCCCATCATTGAGGTGGTCTACGAGATGCTCTATCACAGCCTGCGCCCCAAAGACGCGCTGCCGTTGCTGATGGATCGCCCGCAGGGAAGCGAGATGCCCCTATGACGCTCTTGATAGCTCCGTCGCTTTTGTCCTGCAACTTTGCCAGGCTGGAGGAAGAGGCGCGCCTGATGGAGGCAGCGGGCGCCGATCTGCTTCATCTTGATATCATGGACGGGCACTTTGTCGAGAATCTGACCTTTGGCCCGCCGGTCATACGGGCGCTGAAGGCTGCTACTGCGCTGCCGCTTGACGCGCACCTGATGATCACAAACGCCGATGACTGCGTTGACTGGTATCTGGACGCGGGCGCTGACTATGTGACGGTCCACGTCGAAGCCTGTCGCCATCTGGATCGGGTCTTACGCCACATCCGTGAGCGCGGCGCGCGCGCCGGGATCGCGCTTAATCCGGCCACGCCGCTGGACTTTGCCGAGGAGGTTCTTGAGCTGGTCGATCTGGTGCTCATCATGAGCGTCAACCCGGGCTTTGGGGGCCAAAGCTTCATTGAACGCGCGACGGGTCGCATTGCGGAGCTTGACGATATGTGCCGTTTTGCTGGCCTCGAGCCGCTGATCTCGGTCGATGGTGGCATCAATGCTTTGACAGCGCCGGAAGTCGCCGCTGCCGGGGCGACCTGCCTGGTGGCAGGAAACGCGATCTTTGGCGCAATTGATCCGGCGGCGGCGCTGGCAGCCATCAGGGCGGCGGGCGTCTCGGCACAAAGGAAGTGCGACGAAGAGTTGGCGGGGAGCTTTGTTGATGCCAACTGAATTTTGTAGTGGCGCGCTTTGCTGCGCGTCGTGTTGTGTTTTGACTGGATTGCCACGTCGCTTTGCTCCTCGCAATGACGAGCAAGGCGCTGTGTTGCTTTTTGTTGTCATCGCGAGACGCGCAGTGTCGCGGCAATCCAGTTACTAAGGGGATTAGCATGTTTGCAGGCGTCATAGAAGCGGTGGGGATCGTCTCTCAGATTGTGGTCTGCGGCCCGGGCGCGCAGATCGAGATTTATGCCCCCGATTTTGGGCGCGACATGGCCATCGGCGACGCGGTTGCCGTTGATGGGGAAAAGCTCGCCATCGCGCAGTTTGCGCGCGGCTCTTTTGCCGCAGATATCACGAGCGACGCGCATGATCACACGACGCTCGGGGAGCTGACGACCGGCCAGAAAGTCAATCTTGAGCGCGGCCTGCGGGTCTCGGACCGGGTTGGCGGACACACGCTGACCGGCATCACTGACGGCATCGGCATCCTTGAACAGCGCAACGCGTCTGGCAATACGCTCTCATATACCTTCCGCGTGCCGCTTGCCCTGGCGCAGTACCTTATCGAGAATGGACCGATCGCCATCAATGGCGTTTCGCTGAATATCACGCGCCTGGACCGGGACTTGGTGACCTGCCTGCTGGTCCCGGCCATCGCCGAGCAAACAACCTTACAAGACCTCTCGCTTGACGCCCCCGTCAACATCGAAGTCGATCTGGTCGCCAAGTACCTCTACAAGTTTGCCCAAGAGCGCGCCTGAGCCCTGCGACAAATCTCCCCGTCATAACTGCCGCTCATCCGGATTTCGGGCCGTTCGGCAAAAAATAATGAAACCCGGGTTACATATTCTGTTCATTGGCTACCCTGCATGCGATGATAAATCTACGAATTGTACAGGCGATTTGTCGCCCGTGTTGTTAAAAACCTGTGGCATGCAGCGCTGGGCGCTGACATAAAAGAAAGAAGGATAATCAACGATGGGCAGTAAGTATTTTGATTACGCCGCTACGTCTCCGATGGATCCAAGGGTTACCGAGGCGATGCTCCCTTATTTTACCGAGAAGTTTGGTAACGCAAACTCGCTCTATACCCTGGGGCGCGAGGCGGCCCGGGCCCTTGAGGCCGCGCGTGAAAAGTTCGCGGCGGGCATTGGAGCAGCCCGTCCCGCTGAGGTCGTATTCACGAGCGGGGGCAGCGAGGCTGACAACGCGGCCTTCTTCTCGACACTGCGCAAAGTAGCGCCCGACGGCGGGCATCTGGTGACCTCAGCTTATGAGCATGACGCCGTGCTGGAGACCGCCGAGTGGCTGGGCAAGCACGGCTACGACCTGACGTTGGTCAAACCGCGCAAGGACGGGCATGTTGATCCCGCAGACGTCAAAGCCGCGCTGCGCAAGGACACCAAACTCGTCAGCATCATGCACAGCAACAACGAGATCGGCGCCATCAACGACATCAAGGCCATTGCGGTCGCGGCCCATGAGGTCGGCGCACTCATGCACACCGACGCGGTGCAGTCGCTGGGAAAGATCCCCTTTGACGTGACCGAGCTCGGCGTTGACATGGCGTCGTTTTCTGCGCATAAGCTGCACGGCCCCAAGGGGGTCGGCGCGCTCTACCTCAAACGCGGCGTGCGCTTTGACGCGCTTATCAAGGGCGGCGGGCAGGAGACCAAGCGCCGCAGCGGCACCCAGAATGTGGCCGGCGCCGTTGGCTTTGCAAGGGCCCTTGAGCTGGCGCTTGAGACGCGCGACGCTGAAGGCCTGCGCCTGGCGGCGCTGCGTGACCGCGTGATCGACGGGGTCACTTCGCGCCTGGAAAACACGCAGGCAACCATTGACTCCGGCGAGCGCCTGCCCAATATTGCGTCGCTGCTGGTCAAGGGCGTCGAGGGCGAGTCCATGTTGCTCCAGCTCGACAACTTGGGCTTTTCTGTTTCGACGGGCTCTGCCTGCAGTTCCGGATCGCTTGAAGCCAGCCATGTGCTTTTGGCCATCGGCGTGCCGCAGGTCATCGCCCACGGCAGCCTGCGCATCTCGCTGGGCGCAGACAACACCGAGGCCGACATCGACGAGTTCATCGAAGCGCTCGTGCCCATCGTCGAGAAGCTGCGCGCGATGTCGCCCGTCTACAAGAAGATGTTTTGCGGTGATAACCCGATTACGTTCTGACGCGCCTGCTTCCGCCCTTGTCTGCGCGAAGTCGCAGAATTCAGGTCAGGAAAAGAAGGACTGGATCCTGCGACTACGTGCAGGATGACTGGGTAGGAACAAAGAAACCGTCAGGCGTCAGCCGAGGTGGTGCGAATAAGCAAAGACCCTGTAGGGCGCGACGACCCGGCGCGCCTTGTTCGGTCAAAACTAACCGAGCATTAAGACTGAAAGGACCAGCGATGATATATTCAGAAAAGGTGATGGAGCACTTTCGTAACCCGCATAACGTGGGCAAAATTGAGAACCCCGACGGGGAAGGCGAGGTCGGAAACCCCGTCTGCGGCGACATCATGAACATCACGATCAGCGTTGATGACAATGACACGATCACCGACGCCAAGTTCCAGACCCTGGGATGCGGCGCGGCTATCGCCACCTCTTCGATGGTGACCGATCTGGTCCGCGGCCAGAAGATTCAGGACGCCGTCAGGATCAGCAAGCAGGACGTGGCCGACGAGCTTGATGGGTTGCCGGCAGTCAAGATGCACTGCTCGGTGCTTGCTACCGACGGCCTGAAAGTCGCCGTTGACGACTACCTGAAAAAACACGGTCGCGAGCCACTTTCCGGAGAGATCAAAAGCGCCGACCCAAACTTCGATCCTCACGCAGAAGAAGAACCCGGTGAGGACGCAGACGCAGACGAGTAGAGCGTAATGTCTGGCAAGCTACCGGACCAGGACGTTACCGTCGCAGACGTGCTGGACGTCCTGGACGCGCAGTTTCCGCTGGCAGAGGCTGAGGCCTGGGACCGCGTCGGGCTGCTCTCGGGTGATCCCGCGCGCCCGGTCAAGCGCATCGTCTGCGCGCTTGACCCGTGCGTCGAGACACTCTCGCGCGCCCGCCAGGCAGGCGCCGATCTGTTGGTGACGCATCACCCCACCTATCTGCAACCAGAGCCGGATGCGATCCCTGCCTACGGCCTTGTGCTTGAAGCGGTTGCGCGTGGGCTGGAGATCGCCCTGATTGCCTGCCACACGAACCTTGACGCAAGCGAGAAGGCGCGCCTCAGTCTGGGCGCTGGCCTGCCGCTTACTTCCTGCGGGCCGCTGGGCGGCGCGCGCGACGGGCAGGAACAGGCGCCGCCAGCCTTCGCGCAGCTCTGGGCGCCTGCGCGCCCTTTGACCGTCGAGCAGATTGCCGGCCTTCTGGTCCGGCACCATCAAGCGCCCGTGCGCCTGACGCGGGCGCCGGCGCTGACGGCCGCGCCCACAAAGATCGCAACCGCAACGGGCGCAGGCGGGGACGCGACAGAGGCCGCGATTGAGGCGGGCGCAGACCTGCTGATCACCGGCGAGCTGAAGTATCACCAGCTCATCGAGGCGCGCGACCGCGGGCTTTCCTGCATCGAGCTGGGCCATGACGTAAGCGAGTGGCCCCTGGCGGCACTCCTCTGTGATACGCTGACAGTAGAGTATGCGGACCGCGAGGTAAGCGTCACGCTGCTGGAGCGCGACCTCCCCTCGCAGATTATTACAGCAAAGGATTCGATTCATGAGTGAGGAACTCAGGCGATGCGGACAGCGTCTGTTGGCGCTCCAGGACCTTGATGGCAGGCGACGTCAGGCCGCTGAGGCAATCGAGACTTTGCCCCAGAAGCGCACGGTCATGGCCCTGCGCGCCAAGCAGGAGGAGGGCGTTCAGCGCACCGCCTTGATCGACGGCAGGATTGCCGAGGCGCGCGGTCGCGAGAAAGCGCTCAGCGACAGCCTCGCTATAGTCGAGGATAAAATTGCCGCAGAACAGGCCCGGATCGATGCGACGACCGATCACCGCGAGGTCAGCGCGCTGACCCAGGAACTTGATACGCTCGCCAAGCGTAAGGACGCGCTGGAAACCGAGAGCCTGGAGTTCTTGCAGGCGCAGCAGGATCTTGAAAACCTGCGGACCGACACGGAAGAAAAGATCGCCGCCCTGGCAAGTCGCGAGCAATCAGAGATCGCGAGCTACCGGGAGCAGGCCGCCCGTCTGAAAGCGGAGCTTTCGGAGCTAGACGCGCAGCGGGCAACGATCACCGCCGCGCTTTCTGCCGACTTGCTTGCGCGCTATGATGCGCTGGTAGAAGAAAAAGGCGGGGTCGCCGTGGCGCGCTTTGAAAAGGGGCACTGCCTGGGGTGTTCGATCGTGCCGCCCACCGGTGAGCGCGCCCGTATCGAGGCAAGTGATGAGATCGAGGCCTGCCCGCATTGTCGCCGGCTGTTAGTAGTGGAGTAATACCATGACCGATAATCTTGAACAGACCGGGCAGACGGAGGCATCGGAGCAACCGGGGCAGCCGGAACAGGCCCAGAGCTTTATTTTGCATACCGACGGAGGCTCGCGCGGCAACCCGGGCCCTTCCGGCATTGGATTTGTGCTGGAGCGGGGAAGCGTTGAAGTTGCCTGCGGCGGCGCGTTTATCGGGACCACCACGAACAATGTAGCTGAGTATGAGGCGCTCATCTGGGGCCTGGAAAACGCCCGTGCGCTGGGCGCCCAAAGTATAAAGATGATCGCCGACAGCGAGCTGATGATCAAGCAGGTCGCGGGTATCTATAAAGTCAAGAACCCGGGGCTTAAGGCGCTTGCCGCGCGCGTGCAGGCCCTGCTTTCTGGCTTTACGTCCTGGACGCCGGAACATGTCCTGCGCGCGGACAATTGCGAGGCCGACGCGCTGGTCAACCAGGCCCTTGACGCGCGCGCGGAGGTGGGGGAGCCCTCTGTCCCCTATACGCCAACATCACCCGGCCTTTTCCCCGCAGAAGACTTCACAACAGGGCCCTCCCAGGCCTCTGGAGCCGCTCAGAGGGCTTCGGCGGGCGCCACCTATGATCTGACGGTCAAGGAGCACTTCGACGCCGCACACAGCCTCTACGGCTACCCCGGACCGTGTCGCGAGCTGCATGGGCATACCTGGGACATCGAAGTGACGGTCTCGGGCAGCCAACTTGATGATATCGGCATCATCTATGACTTCAAGTCACTCAAAGATGATCTACGCGCGGTGCTGGCGGACTACGACCACCACTATCTCAACGAAGTAAAGCCCTTTGACGAGCTGAGCCCTACGGCAGAAAACCTTGCGCGCATCATCTACGAGCGTCTGGCAAAGACGGTTGATCCCCGTGTGACGGTCGCTGAGGTGGCGGTGTGGGAGTCTCCTGTTGCGCGCCTTGCGTATCGAGCAAGCGGCGCCCGCTGAGCAGGGCGTCCTCGCCAAACTTATCCCTGATAGAGTCCAGCTTGCTCACCAGTTGTTCGTGCGAGGCGCGCTCCTCGGCTGCGTCCGTGTCAAACAGGCCGAGCTGCTCGCGGTCTGCGGTAAAGTTCGAAACGCCAACGCCGAGCAGGCGCACGCCGCGTCCCGCAGGCCAGATAGCGGTAAACATCCCCAGAACCCAGGGCAGAAAAATCCGCTCATTATTGAAGGGCGGGTCATAGGTGCGGCTGACTACTTTGGTGCTGAAGTCACCGTAGCGCACCTTCAGAGAGAGCGTGCGGCCTTTGAGGTTTTGCTGGCGCAGGCGCCTTCCCACGTGAGCGGCCAGCGCACGCAGCGCCTCGTCGATGTCTTCGCGCGTATGCAGGTCGCGCGGATAGGTGTTCTCGTTACTGACGGATTTGACCGGATCGTCGGTGGTTACCGGACGCACATCGATGCCGCCGGCGCGGTCGTGAAACTGCTCCGTCAGCGATCCAAAGATCGGGCGCAGGTCATCTAAGGGAGTGGCGGCGAGCTGTCCAAGCGTCTCGACTCCCAGCTGGTGGAGCTTCTGCGCGGCTTTTGGACCGATCCCGCTCATTTTCCGGACGGGCAGGGGAGCCAGAAACGCCGCCTCCGTACCCGGCTCGACAACCGTCAGCCCGCGCGGTTTCTGGAAGTCGGAGCCAACCTTAGAGACCGTCATCGAGGTCGAAAGCCCGATCGATCCCGTGATGCCCAGCGCGGCGACCCGCGCCAGGATCTCAGCGGCAATCGCTGCGGGGTGGCGGGGCTCAAAGCTGTCAGGCGTGATATCGGCAAAAGCTTCGTCGATCGAGACGGGGCGCACCGCGGGCGTGTAGCTGCGCAAAATGTCGAAGACCTGTCCGGAAAGCTCGTGATAGCGCGTAAAATCCGGACGCACCCAGATCGCCTGGGGGCAGAGGCGCTCGGCAATCTTAGAGCTCATGGCAGAATGCACCCCAAAGGCGCGCGCCTCGTAGCTGGCCGTAGACACCACGCCACGCCGTGAGGCATCGCCGCCCACGATGACCGGCTTGCCGCGCAGCTCCGGATCATCAAGCTGCGCCACGCTCGCAAAAAACGCATCCAGGTCAAGATGAATGATTGCACGCCCCTCCCAGCGATGCCCCTCAAAAAGCGCTATCTGTGCTCTGTAATCCACGTCTGCCATACTCCCCAGTATAGCAGAGGCGCACAGGTGTCCGCATAATGCAAACGCCCAGTAAGCTTACTAAGCGCCACCAGAAGCCTGACAAAGAGCGAGCTACGTCGGTATAATGTAGCAGAGGGCACCTTGCAGAGGGGTTGTGAGTAGCGGAAGGTTCGTATGGGACAGTGCATAAAATACGGCAAAACGACCGGGAACAGCTAGTTCTGGCTATGGCGCTCATCGAACTGAGAGAGGTCGTTTTTGAAGACCTGATCCACTATCCGTTCATCGAGATAGAACAAGGATCGCTTACCTCGATCAGCGGGGAGAGTGGTTCGGGCAAGACAACCTTGTTAAAGCTGATGAATGGATCGATTTCGGCTTTACGGGGAGATATCTATTACAACGGCAAATCTCTTGAAGACTATGATCCGGTGGAGCTTCGCCGCGAGGTGCTGCTTTGCGGGCAGGCGCCCTATCTTTTTGACGGCAGCGTGCAGGATAACTTTGCTGAGTTTTATCGCTACCGGGGAAGGCCTGCGCCTGACCCGGGGCAGATGCGGGAATACCTGGAGCTCTGTGCGGCCGACTTCGACCTGGAGGCGGATTGCCTCACTCTTTCGGGTGGGGAGCGCCAGCGTGTCTTCATTGCGATCTGTCTGTCGTTTCGCCCGCAGGTGTTGCTGCTTGACGAGCCCACGAGCGCGCTGGATGACGCTACGGCGCACACGATGATGGCGCGCCTCAAGGCGTTTTGCGCCAAGCAGGGGATTACGCTGATAGTCGTGTCGCACAGCAGCGCGCTGGTGGCTGACTTCGCCGATCACACCATTATGCTTGCAAGCGGCGGTCTCGGTCTCGGCCACCATGAATATGACAAAATTACCCCAGGGGTAATTTTGTCATCGGACGGCGCAGGGGATCGTCGTGACTAGCATGAACCACATCATCACGCTCAACCTCTGGCAGTTTGCGCTGATCTATCTGCTGCTGATCGTGGTGCTTATCGTCATGAAAAAGAGCCAGATCAATCAGACTAAGCTGCTGGTTGTGGCCAGTCTGCGCATGACCGTGCAACTGGTGATTGCTGGCCTGGTGCTCACCTACATCCTCAAACACCCGAGCCCGTGGTTTACGGTGGCCTATCTGATGGTGATGACCGCATTTGCTATCTATACGGCGCTGGCGCGTAACAAGGGCCTTAACCGGCGCTTCCAGGTGATCGTAGGCGCCTCGCTTGCGTCTACCGGCCTGATCATCGTCTGCTTCTTTATTGTGGTGGTGGTCGGCGTCAATCTGTTCAACGCGCAATACACAATACCTATCAGTGGCATGATCATCGGCAACGCGATGACCGGCGTCAGCCTGGGTCTGCGCACCTTCACGGAGAGTACGCACGCCCAGCGTACCCGGATCGAGACGCTCGTCAATATAGGAGCGACGCCGCAGAAAATTCTCATCCCCTTTGTCAATCAGGCGCTTGAGACGGCGCTTTTGCCAACGCTGAACTCGATGATTGGCATGGGTATCATCTCGCTGCCAGGCATGATGACCGGACAGATTCTTTCCGGCACAATGCCGATGACCGCCATCCTCTACCAGATCGCGATATTGATCGCTATCAGCGCGGTGACCTGCCTGGCAGTGTTCTGCTCGCTGTTCTTTGGCTACCGGACACTCTACAACAAGCGCGCACAAATGCAGCTATAGCGCCAGCCCGAACATGGCGCGCCAGGTCGTCGCGGGGCTGGCACTTGTTTCGCTGAAAACAGCCCGCTGGACTGTTTCCGGGCGCTCTACAAATATGCTGGCGTTAGCTGGAGATGTTCTGATTGGTAACCGCACTGTAGGGCGCGACGACCCGGCGCGCCTTGTTCGGGGCGGCAGAACTGTTGTAATTGCTTGCGCTGCTCAGACAGCGTGCTACACTTAAATACGAGTTGGACGGACGATCGCGCGCGGGGTAACCCTCGTGAGGAAAGTCGGGGCTCCAGAGGGCAGGATGCCTGTTAGATACAGGGCGCGGTGACGCGACGGAAAGTGCCACAGAAAAGAAGACCCCCGCAGGGCTTCAAAATGTGAAATACCCCCCTTGCGAGGAAAGCTGAAACGGTGTGGTAAGAGCGCACCAGCGTCGCGGAGACGCGGCGGCTTGGCAAACCCCATCCGGAGCAAGAGCGTATAGGAGCGCAATCGGTCGGCCCGACCGGCGCTCGGGTAGCTCGCTTGAGGGCGGCGGCAACGTTGCTCCCAGATAAATGGTCGTCTTAAATGACAGAACCCCGCTTACAGGCCAACTCAAAGATATGCGCCCGGCGTCGCCTCTCAAACTCGGCGCCGGTCGCACCTGACGGAGAAAGAAGGCATAACATGAGCGTAGTCCATCGCAGCATCCCGGGAGGAAACGGCGAGCTCTCACTGCTTGGCTTCGGGCTGATGCGCCTGCCGATCGTCGAGGGCAACGCCGCAGAGATCGACTATGACCTCGGCTTCAAAATGATCGATTATGCCTATGAGCACGGCGTCACCTACTTCGATACCGCCTGGCCTTATCATGAGGGGCAGAGCGAGATCTTTGCGGGCAAGGCGCTCTGCGCGCGCTATCCGCGCGAGAGCTTCAAGCTGGCGACCAAATGCCCAGTCTGGCTCATGAAGTCCGAAGATGATGTGCGCACTACTTTTAAAGAGCAACTGAGCAAGTGTCAGACCGATCATTTCGATCTTTACCTGATGCATTCGCTGAATCGTGCGCGATTTGATACGGCAGAGGAAGTCGGCGTTTTCAAGGTGCTTGATGAGTATCGCAAGGCGGGCAAGATCGGTGCGCTGGGATTCTCGTTTCACTCGACGATCGAGGACATGGACTTCATCGCGCACGCTCATGACTGGGATTTTGCGCAGATACAGTTGAACTACCTGGACTGGACCCAGCAAAATGCTGAGGGTACCTACCAGCTTCTGACGAGCCTGAACATCCCGGTCACGGTCATGGAGCCGGTGCGTGGGGGAGCGCTGGCCACGCTGCCTGAGACAGCAGCCAAGCTGCTGGAAGTAGCCGACCCTGAGGCAAGCCCCGCAAGTTGGGCGCTGCGCTTTGCTGCCAGCCTGCCCAATGTTCAGGCGGTGCTCTCGGGCATGTCAACTCTGGAACAGGTGGAGGATAATGTCGCCACGTT
>WQYT01000001.1 GCA_009781115.1 Coriobacteriia bacterium | reverse complement strand
CTCTTTCTTAGCTGTCTGTTTGTCCTCGTGGTCGCACTTCTGGGTGCGCTCATGCCTTTGCCCCAAGCTTTTGCGGCAGAAAACTCAACCAGCTCGTCTCCTGCTGCCATAACGTCTAAGGAGGCTACAACAGCCCCATCAGCCAAAACCTATACCGTGACATTTATGTCCCGGGGCGTGCAGATAAAAGTAATAACGGTAGAAGAGGGGCAGCTTGTTCCAAAGCCTGCCGATCCGAAAGTCTATAGTAATCCATACAGTTTCGAGCGATTTGAAGGTTGGTTCCTTGATAAGTCAAATAGCGTGTTTGACTTTAATACGCCCATTACCCAAAATACTGTGCTCTTCGCAAGAATTATCGTGGCACTTGTGCCACCGCCACCTTTTCAACCTTGGGCTACAGAGCGCGGGTATATGGTAACTATAAAGTTTAATTGTGTGGGTGGCACAAAGATAGCGCCACAAAAGATCATGGCAGGCGGACTCAGGATAAATACTGTCAAAAAACCGAAGGATCCCACTATACCAGGTTACAAGTTTATTGGGTGGTATACGAAGGATGGCGAGGAATACAACTTTGACGAAATAGTACGAGATAATATGACTCTGTATGCTCATTGGGAGAAGCTTCCTGCGGGCGGTGCTCTGCCGCCTACGTCTGATTCGGGAGTTTTGTTTGCTCCGTTGGGCTTTTTGGGTATGGGTGCTGCGGGTGTGTTTGCGTTCTGGTGGCAGTATTTGATGAGGAGGAGATTGCGCGCATGAAAAAGAGTCATAGTGATACGGTGTCTGCAGACAGGATTCCCACACGCTTTTTATCATTGCTTCTTGCGGGCGCGATGGTCCTGAGCCTGTATGGGAGTCTGCCTGCGCTGGCAGGCGCAGCTGGAGTTGCGGGCGCGCAAGCAGTAAGCAAGAAAGGTCGCGTTGCTCCTTCTGTCTCAGCGGAAGCCACTCCAAACGCCTCGTCGCTTGCTGCTACGGCCACCGTGCAAACGCCTGCGATAAACTCAGCTGCGCCACGGGGCTCAGCAGTTTGCAAGATCGGGTCAGTTAAGTATCACAGGCTTGCTGATGCTCTGGCGGCTGTCCCCAACAGCAAGGCCACGACCATCAAGCTGCTCGCCAATATCACCCATACCGACCCCTGTGTGCTGAAGAGCAAAAAGATCACCTTCAACCTCAACAGCCATAACCTGATTTTCAAGTGCTCAGCCGGTGTCGCACTCAATCTCACTAACTGCAACATCGACTACACCGGCGCCGGAACCTTTCAGGTGATATCTACCGGCGCCGCCGCGCTCTGTGTTAGTGGGGGTTCCTGCAAGGTGACGCACGCTAAGGTGGATGCTCGTGCTGCCGAAATGAGCGGTGTTGCTATTGGCGCCTATCACAAAGCAGTTGTTAGTGTTAAGGGTAATATTGAGGCATCAGGTGAGTACGCGGAAGGTATCATTGCGTGGCATTCCACGGTCAATGTGGGAGGATGTGTCAACGCAAAAGGGGAACAGGCTATTGCGGTCGATGCATCCGATTCAGAGATTGCGATAAAGAAGACCGTGTCAGTTTCGGGAGAGTCGTCTTGCGCCCTCAGCCTGGATAATTGCACGGTTGATATTGGTGGTTCGGTTATTGCAATTGGTTGGGGTGATGCAATCTACCCTGGCGGTTCAACCATTACGATTCATGGCAAGATAAAAGTATCGAATACCGCAATCTCTGATTGGGCTCAGTATCCTCCCGATCCGCAAAGCAAAAGCTGTTCAACTGTTACCGTGGCAGGTGGCATTAATGCTTATACTGCGTTAGAAGTTTCGGGTGCGACTAAGATGAGCTTAACGGGAGATATTGCTTCTTGCAGTACGGGTATCGATGCATGGGGGGACGCAGAGATAACGATGAAAGGTGATATTCATGCAACCTGGGATGCAATCTCTGTGGATGAAAGCTCATGTGTTGCGCTGGCGGGTAGTATTTTTATGTCAGGCAAGGATAGTTGTGGGGTCTTAGCAGGCGAGGGGACTAAGGTAACAGTTTCAGGTAATATCGCCGCAAAGGGCAGACAGTCTCAGGGTATACATGCTGATAGTGGCGCACAGGTAAAAGTTGGCGGCAGGATTACCGCTACAGGTAATGCGGTTTTTGCAGACAACTACGTTTATACGGGACCCGCCGGTGTTAGTGACGTAATCCCGGCGCCTATTCTTCCTGGCAACAACACAACTGATACGGCACGGACACCAGTCATCGCTTCGACCGTACCTCCCATCTGGCATGCGCGCACTAAAAATACGGGTACTCCTACGCGGGTGTATGTAGCAGGTAACGTTATCTCAAAAACTGATACCGCTGTTTCGGCTAACAATGGGGCGGAGGTGACTATCGACGGAACGGTCACCTCTGCAACCAGCTATGTCATGGTGGGCGGGAAGAAACGTAAGAAATCAGCGTTTGTTACTCCTGCTACCAAGGCGGGCTACAGGACTTATACTGATGGGGAGAGTAGCGTGTGGGTGAAAGTTCCGGCGCCTCCGTTGGGTTTGCCTGATGCGGGGGATGCGGCCAGCTTTCTGGCGCCGGTTCTGTTGCTGATGGCGGGTGTGGGTGCTGCGGGGGTATGTGCGCTTCGGCGGCGGCGGTTAGGTTAGAGATTGCAGGGGGCTCCGTGCTATCATAAGAGCGGTCATATTGTGACGAAAGGGAATCACATGAATATCGTTTTATTGGGGGCTCCGGGCGCGGGTAAAGGCACGCAGGCAAAGCAGTTGGTTGAGGCCTATGGCATCCCTCACATCTCGACAGGCGACATCTTCCGTGCGGCTGTTGGCGAGGGTACTCCCTTGGGGCTTGAGGCAAAAAAGTACATGGACGCGGGCGAGCTGGTTCCTGACCAGTTGGTGATCGACCTGATGGACGAGCGCCTGGCCCGTCCAGACACGGCCCCGGGATTCATTCTGGATGGCTTTCCGCGTACTGCGGCGCAGGCGGTCGCGCTGGACGAGGCGCTGGCGGGCTCTGAGCGCAAGATCGACGTGGCGCTTTCTATCGACATTGACCCCGAGGTCATCGTCAAGCGCCTGAGCGCGCGGCGGACCTGCGCGGGCTGCGGGCGCATCACGACCGCAGGTGAAGGTGACACGTGCAAGTCCTGCGGCGGCGTCCTTGAGCAGCGCGCCGATGATAACGAGGCGACGATCCGCAACCGGCTGTCTGTCTATGCGCAGCAGACCTCGCCGCTCATCAACTATTACCAGGGCAAAAACGTGTTGGTTGAAGTCGACGGGGACCGGCCCATCGCGGAGGTCTGGGCTGACGTCAAGGCTGCCTGCGAGCACTAACCGCCATGAGCAGGGGCATACAAATCAAAACGCCGGCGGAAGTCGAGCAGATGAAAGACGCCGGGCGTATCGCCGCCCGTGCGCTGCGCGTGACCTGCGAGGCCGCGCGCCCGGGCATCACCACCAAAGAGCTTGATGAGCTGGCAGAAGAGACGATCCGCGGCGAAGGGGCCGTGCCGACCTTCCTGGGCTACGGGGGCTTTAAGGGCTGCATTTGCGCGAGCATCAACGAAGAGATCGTTCATGGCATTCCCTCGCCCCGCATGAAGCTTTATGCGGGCGACCTGCTCACGATTGATGTGGGCGCTACCTGTAACGACTGGGTGGGGGATAACGCGAACTCGGTCGGCATTGGCGGCGCGCTGGATGCAGACGGTCAGCGCCTGATTGACGTGACCCGTCAGGCGCTCTACGCGGGCATTGCCCACGCGGTGCCGGGCGGCCATTTTGGCGATGTCTCCGCAGCCGTTGGCGCGGTGGCCGAGGCGGCGGGCCTGGGCATCGTGCGCGAGTATACCGGGCACGGGGTCGGTCACGTGATGCACGAGGATCCCAGCGTGCCCAACTATGGCACGCCAGGCACGGGAGCGCGCCTTGAGGTGGGCATGGTGTTTGCCATCGAGCCCATGTTCATGCTGGGCGGCGAGCGCGTCAAAGTGCGCCACGACGGCTGGTGTGTGGTCACCGTCGATGGGAGCCGCGCGGCCCAGGTCGAGCACACGATCGCTGTCACCGCCGACGGCCCGATGATACTGACCTGCGAGGATGAGGGGGAGCGGTGGCCCGCCCACATATAAGTTACGGCGTGCCTCTTTCTGTTTGGAGTATATCAAGGGTTGAAAACACCCGCAACTTGGTTTGAGTTGCGGGTGTTTTACTGTTGTTGGAGGGGCAGGGGAGTTAATAGAGGCTGCTTGAGCCTCCTGTTGATCGTATGTTAGCGAAGAGCGCGGCAAACAGGCCGATGTAAAGCACGATGACGAGGACCCAGATCAGTATGCCCAGTGACAGGCCGATGATTGAGCAAACCTTGCCCGTTTTGGCATAGTTGTTTTCTGCCCCGGCTGGCGTCCGCTTCTCGCCCATGATCGAGAACACCAGACCCAGAATACCAAAGACGAGGCTTGAGCCCAGAGGGATCGAGATGATCCCCAGCACCATGCCTGCGAGGCTGAAGCCCTGTGCGTCCCCCAAAGGATTAGCGGGGGTCCCGGTATTAACTGGCCCGTACTGGGGAGGCGCGTATGGCACAGACCCGTACTGGGGAGGCGCGTATTGAGGCTCGGGACTTACGGGAGCGGGAAACGGTGCTGCCGCTGGCGCAGGCGCAGGCGCTGGCGCGGCGTAGGCTCCTGTTGGGGTGGAGCCGATTTCATCTGGATACATTATGATCTCTCCTTCATTTAAAGCCAGGCAACGTTTCTGCCGCCCTTGTGTTGGCTTGCGTATCTCCTATGATAGCAGTTGTGCCGAGAACCCCTCTCTGTTCCACAATAAAAAAGCGCCTGCTGAATTCACAACAGGCGCTTTTCAAAAACCAAATCAAAGACTAGCAGATGCTTGCCAGATGAGAGACTATCGCGCTGTAGTAGCCACTGCTGTTTAAGCCGTTAAAGATTGAGGCCAGTGACCCCCCAATCAAAAGCATGAGAAGGCCAATGAAAATGGCTATGATGCTTAAGACAATTCCTGCAATTGACAAACCGCTTGTGACGCTGTACTGGGCGGATTTCTTTTTGGCAGAAATGCCGAGGATAAGCCCAATGATACCGGCAATAGCGCCGATACCAACAAAGCTCAGAATAAAACCAACGGCGCCCAGTACCAGAGAGGCAATCCCCATGCCCTTTCCGTCATCTGGTCCCGCGTTCTGTCCTTCAGGGGCATACGGGGCGGGCGCATACTGCGGCTGTGGCTGTGGTGCGGGCGCATAGGGCTGAGGCGCGGGGGCTTCTGGCGCCGGAGCATACTGGGGCGCCGGAGGTACGGGCGCGGGGCCATACTCCGGAGCAGGCGGTACCGGTGGCGCCACAGGCGCGGGCGGTACGGGAGCCTCCGGAGCGGGTGCGGCTGCGTTATAATCTTCGACTGGTGGGGTGCCAAACTCATCGGGATACATAATAATCCTTTCTCTATCGGCGCGCCGTGGACAGTACTGCGCCACGACGCTTCTCCTTACTATTAATGATATCAGTTTAATGATATCAGTTTAAGGATGTTTCTCTGGATATTTTTTTCTTAGTGGTTGACAGTGACATGAAGTTTGGGCACCACGCGACAAGCGACAGACGCCAGGTACCAGGTACCAGGCGACAGGTGACAGGCGCCAAGCGACAGGCGCCAGGTACCACGCGCCGGGCGCCAGGTCAATCAGAATCAAGAGAGTTCTGCCAGCCTCAGCCCGATGGGGCAGTGATCCGAGCCCGTTACTTCCGGATAGATCAGCGCGCCAGTGACCTGGGGCATCAGCCGTGCTGACGCCAGGAAGTAGTCGATGCGCCAGCCGACGTTGCGGGCGCGGGCATTCGCGCGAAACGACCACCAGGTGTAGGCGTCAGTCTGCGTGGGGTGCAGCGCCCGGTAGCTGTCCACGAACCCCGCCGCCAGGAGCTCGTCAAACTTGCCGCGCTCCTGATCGGAGAACCCGGCGCCGCCGCGATTGGGCCGGGGCCGGGCCAGGTCGATCTCGGCGTGCGCGACGTTCATGTCGCCGCAGACCACGACCGGCTTGCTCCGGTCAAGCTTCTTGCAGAAGGCGCGAAACGCATCCTCAAACGCCATGCGGTGATCGATGCGCGCCAGGTCGTCCTGGGAGTTCGGGACATAGACGCTCACCAACCAGAACCCCGGGTACTCAAGCGCGGTGATGCGTCCCTCGGTGTCAAGCGCGCGCAGCTCATCTGCGCCAAACCCACGGGCGCGCGCCTCCGCCTTATCTGTGCCGATGGCGGCGATCTGCGGGTCCTTGCTGTCCGCGCTGACGGTGACCGCGCTGCGTCTGACCTGGCTTGCGCGCAGGGTCGGGATAAAGTCGCGCACCACAGACAGCGGCTCGGTCTTAGAAAAGATCGCCGTCCCCGAGTAGCCCTTGCGCTCGGCGGAGTTCCAGTATTGGTGGTAACCGGGCAGCTCCAGCTCGACCTGTTCCGGCTGGGCTTTGGTCTCATTTAAGCAGAATGCGTCGGCGTCGGCGCTCTCAAAAAAATCCAGGAAACCCTTGTTCAGCGCGGCCCGGATACCATTAACATTCCATGATATTAATAACATAGTGCACCTTCTCTCCGGAGCCATTATAATAAAAACTGGGTGGATTCACACTGATGTTTAAGAATAGCTCACATTGTGGCTTAAGAAGAGGAATCATTTATCGTGAAACAGCAGCTGAATAAAGAACGCCTGATCGCTCTGGTCGACCAGGTCCGCGCGGATAAAGAGGAGAATTTCGAGCAACTCTACGCAGAGCTGCTGCCGCTTGTCTACTACCGGGCGCTCGTGTTGCTTAATGATCGGGAGGAGGCGCAGAAGGTCACTCAGGCTGCTTTCATTCATGTCTATAAACATATTGAGGAGCTGAAGAATTCTGACTACTTCCAGACCTGGCTGAACGCGGTCATCGCCAGCGCTTGCCGCGGAATGCTACAGGCGCGCAAGCATGAGCATGACATCAGCGCAGAGCTGGGTCAGGACATACTGGCCGATCTTTTAGGCGGCAGCGAGAGTTTTTCCCCGGATGAGGCCCTGGAGGCGCACGAGGCAGACGAGGAGACCTGGGCGGCGATCCAGTCGCTTTCCCAGAAGCAAAAAGAAGTTATTTTGCTGTATTACGTCGAGGGCCTTTCGGTCGATGATATCGCGGGTGTTCTCGGGGTCACGTATACGGCGGCGCGCTCCCGGCTTTTCAAGGCGCGCCGGCACTTGCTGGTTCTGCTTGGAGAAGGCGAGCCATCCCTGGCCGCAACCATGCCAG
Organism: Coriobacteriia bacterium; assembly: GCA_009781115.1. Lineage (GTDB taxonomy): Bacteria > Actinomycetota > Coriobacteriia > WRKU01 > WQUG01 > WQUG01. The sequence goes on along the minus strand of WQYT01000001.1, from coordinate 71,373 downwards.
GATTTGAGGTCAACTCGGCCCTGGGGCGCATGGATGCGATGCTCATTGTGCCGTTTATCACTCGCCAGCTTATGCAGTTTGAATTGTCGCCGAATTTTGGCGAGCTGAGCGCCAGCGTCGCGCGCCTGATACCGGAGCATCATTCTTTGCTGACGGTTGCCCCCGATATCTGGAGCAATGTGGTGCGCGCCGTGGGTCTGCCCGCGTTGGCTTCTGCCACAGCTCCGGTAATTGCGGGGACGGCCATCAGCGCGTCGGCGGCTTCTGCCACGGCGGCAAACGCGTCGCACCTGCCCGCTTTGACGCTCAAGCTGATACCTAAACTGATCGCGCGCGCCACGGCCAATCCCGCCCAGGCGGCAGTGGCCGGTGTTGTCAGCGTGGCGCTGGTTGCCGGGGTGGCAGCCGGGGGCGTCACGCTGGCCCATCGCGCTGCGACCGCAGCTGCGCAGAAGCAGGCTGCGGCCAAAGTCGTCCACACGGGCGGCGGCGGCTCTGGCGGCGGCAAGGGGGGCTCGTCTGGCTCCTCCGGGACGCAGAGTCAGAGTAGCGACGATCAGAAAAGCGCCGCAAACGATCAGTCCCAGACGTCTACGCAGAACAAGACTCAGAGTGGCCAGGCGGCCCGCGGTGGCGCCGCGGGCCGTCGCACCGCAAGCGCGGCTAACGCGGGATCGGGGTCAGGACCGGGGCCGGGATCATCGTCTCCCGGAAATCCCCCTGCGCTGCCTCCTGCGCCTGGGGGGCAGGATGATGGCACGGGCGGCAGTCCGTCTCATCGTGGGCTGATAATTACTCCGCCCAGCAGGCCAACAACAGATACCCCCGGCCCCAGCAAACCTACTACTGACACGCCCGGTCATGGCGGTAAGGATCGTGGCCTGACTATAGAGCCGGTCCGTCCGCCTCTCATCATCCGGTCGCAGCAATCGCAGCAATCGCGGCAGTCAAAGCAATCGAAGCGACCAAAGCGACCAGCGCGACCAAGTCACCGGGCACAACCAACGCCACCGGGCGTGTCGATACCGTGTAGTCAGATCTGCTCGGTTGCAATAGGCACTGCTGCATGCTACGATAATAAACCGCGTGTTTTCTCAGATTGCGACAGGAAGGCGTACGTAAGTTTTGACAGAAAAAGAAGCAGCAATTGAGCTTGAAGGGACGGTTATCGAGCCGCTCCCCAATGCGATGTTTAAGGTCGAACTCGATAACGAGAACGGCCCGGGGCATCAGATTCTGGCTCATATCTCTGGTAAGATGCGCATGCACTACATCCGTATCCTTCCGGGCGACCGCGTGAAAGTTGAGCTTTCGCCCTACGACCTGAGTCGTGGTCGCATCACGTATCGCTACAAGTAGAAAACGCTGAACTGAAGCAGCCGGGGCCAAAAAGGCGCTGGCTCTTACGCTGAAAACTACCGCCTGCGGCTGGGCGTTGATGATAGAACAAAGATTATTAAAGGAGACCCACCATGAAGGTTCGTCCTTCCGTTAAAAAAATGTGCGATAAGTGCAAGATCATCCGGCGCCATGGCCGCGTGTATGTCATTTGTGACAACCCGCGCCATAAGCAGCGTCAGGGCTAGAGTAAAGGAGCATCTGTGGCTCGTATTTTTGGTATCGACTTGCCGCGTGAAAAGCGCGTCGAGATCGGTCTGACCTACATTTACGGCATCGGGCTTACTACCAGCCAGAAAGTGCTGGCAGCAACAGGCATCGATCCTGATACCCGCGTTGCCGACCTCACTGATGAGGACGTCTCAACCATTCGCGACTATATTGACAAAAACGTACAGGTAGAAGGTGACCTGCGACGGGAGACCTCGCAAAACATCAAGCGCCTGATGGAGATCGGCTGCTATCGCGGCCTGCGCCATCGCCGCGGCCTGCCGGTACGCGGTCAGCGCACCCACACCAACGCGCGTACCCGCAAGGGTCCGCGTCGCCAAATCGGCGCGCGCAAGAAGGGAGCATAAACCATGGCCCCTAAGAAAAACGTCCGTACTCGCATCAAAAAGAGCGAGCGCAAGAACATCGCGGTTGGTCAGGCACACGTCAAGTCCACCTTCAACAACACCATCGTGACGATCACCGATCCCGCGGGCAACGTTATCGCCTGGCAGAGCGCCGGCACCTCGGGCTTCAAGGGCTCGCGTAAGTCCACGCCCTTTGCGGCCCAGCTGGCAGCCGAGGCGGTTGCCAAGACCGCGCAGGAGCACGGCATGCGCAAAGTGACCGTGTTTGCCAAGGGGCCGGGGAGCGGTCGCGAGACCGCCATCCGCAGTCTCCAGGCTGCCGGGCTTGAGATCACGTCCATCCAGGACGTGACGCCCATCCCGCATAACGGTTGTCGTCCGAGTAAACGTCGCCGCGTCTGATGCGCGCACGTATAGAGGAGTACATACATGGCACGATATAGAGGAGCCACTTGTCGACTCTGCCGTCGCGAGGGAGAGAAACTCTTCCTGAAAGGCGACCGCTGCTACCACGACAAGTGTGCAATGGAAAAACACCCCTACCCGCCGGGCCAGGCGGGCAAGAAGCGTCCGCGCGAGTCTGAGTATCGTCTTCAGATGCGCGAGAAGCAAAAGACGAAGCGTACCTACGGTATGCTCGAAAAGCAGTTCCACGGCTACTACGTAAAGGCCAGTCGTCAGCCAGGCATCACAGGTGAGAACCTGCTGGTCCTGCTGGAGACCCGCCTGGACAACGTGGTCTATCGCCTGGGCTTTGCAAAGTCGCGTGCAGAGGCGCGTCAGCTGGTCCGTCACGGCCACATCACGGTCAATGCCCGTCGCGTCGACATCCCGTCGGCCCGCGTCAGCGAAGGCGACCTGGTAGGAGTCGCTCCCAAATCCAAGGACCTGCTGGTAATCAAGGCGGCCATCGTATCCAACGAGCGCGCAACGGTGCCCGGTTGGCTTGAGGTCGATATCGAAAAGCTGCAAGGCGCAGTGCTTTCGATGCCCAAACGCGAGCAGATCGATATTACGGTTCAGGAGCACCTGATCGTCGAGCTTTACTCGAAGTAAGAAAGGAACGGGATAATGAGTGACTTTATGAAGCCAAGTGTTACCGTTCAAGAGCTGGACGAGTATACTTCGCGCTATATAGTTGAGCCCCTTGATCGTGGGTTTGGCTACACCCTGGGCAACTGCATGCGTCGCGTGCTGTTGTCCTCGCTTGAGGGCGCGGCAGTGACCAGCATCCGCATCGATGGCGTACAGCACGAGTTTTCGACAATCGAGGGCGTCCATGAGGACGTGACCGACATTGTCTTAAACGTCAAAGGTCTGGTGTTTCGCGAGACAGGCATCGGCGAGGGCACGGGCGAGGCACTGCTTTCTGTGACCGGCCCACGCACCGTTACCGGCGCTGACCTGAGCGTTCCGAGCGAATTTGAGCTGGTCAACCCTGACCATGTCATCGCAACGCTTAACAAGAACGCAAGCTTAAACGTGTACATGCATCTGGGCACGGGGCGCGGCTATCTGCCGGCCGTGCGCAACAAGAAGCCGGGCGACGCCATCGGGGTCATCCCGGTCGACAGTCTGTTCTCGCCGGTAATCCGCTGCGCGCTGACCGTGGAAAACACCCGCGTGGGCCAGCGTACCGACTACGAGAAGCTGATTTTAGAGATCGAGACCAACGGCTCAATGGCGCCCGATGACGTCATCGCGCGCGCCGGTCGCATCATCGACGAGCACATGCAGCTCTTTGTTGAGCAGACTATCACGCCCATCGATGAAGAGTCGATCTTCTCTGAGTTCAGCGAAGGTGAGTACGGCCAGCTGGATACGCCGATCGAGCAGCTTAACCTGTCGGTTCGCGCCTACAACTGCCTGAAGCGTCAGGGCGTCAACACGATCGGTCAGCTGACCGAGTGCACCGAAAACGACCTGCTGAATGTTCGCAACTTCGGCGCCAAATCGATCGAGGAAGTCAAGGACAAGCTCATCGACATGGGCCTGAACCTGAAGCTCTAGGAGGAGATAAGCCCATGAGACACGGATATAAAGGCCGCAAGCTGGGCACTGACGCCTCGCACACCGCTGCGATGCGCAAGAGCCTGGTAGCGGCTGTTCTTAAGCATGAGAGCATCAAGACGACCGAGACCCGCGCCAAGGAGATCCGCGGCGACGTGGACAAGGTCATTGGCTGGGCTAAGCGCGGGGATGTACCCGCGCGCCGTCTGGCGATTGCCGCGGTCGGCGACAAAGAGCTGGTGTCAAAGCTCTTTGATGAGTCTGAGCGCTTTGAAGGGCGCGACGGCGGCTACACAAGCATCATGAAGCTGGGTCCCCGCAAGGGCGACGCAGCCCCCATGGTGGTCATGTCGCTGCTGGACTGACCTGCCTTTTTGCCAAGCTACAAAAAACAGAGCGCCCCCGGGCGCTCTGTTTTTTGGAAAGACCTCGCACCTCCGGTGCTTGTGACAACCACCCCAGGGGTGTTTGTCACTTTAGCTGGCATCGAGCCAGCACGCCCCGCTGACAAAATTACCCCAGGGGTAATTTTGTCAGGCAATGAGCCCGGGCCTACTTTTACCTGGATGCGGCTGCTCGGCCCATCGAGGGAGCTGGATTTTGCCTGCGGTGCTCTGCTCCAGCTCCCTTGCCTTCAATAGAACGCTTTGCGGGCGAGCTCCAAAATGCACCCGTGCCAGCTTTTCGGGACTTTTTGCATCTAGAATGGACTTGTGTACGATAAAACGCCTGATTTCAGCCTGTAAGAGCCCATAAAGGCACAAAATCGCGACAAATATAGGGGTTTTCAGGGAAAACAGCCGAATACCGCGTACACAAGTCCGTTTTAGATACAAAAACGCCAGAAATCGTGGCATGAATCTTTTTGCGACTTATCGCCCGCTGTTCCTCAGATGCTAAAATGAGTTCACTATGAAGCGATTTCTAACATTATTGGCTTGCACTCTCTCGATTCTGGTGATTTTCAGCTTGCTGCCGTTCAGCGGCGCGGGTGCAGTGACGCAAGTGTTGAACCCCGCCACGCCTTCTGGTAACGGTTGGGTCGCCTATCCGGAGAGCAGTGGGTACATCAACTACTACGGAACCTGGGGCAAGGCGACCTCTTCTGTCTGCTCTGGTGGCGCGGTCATGCTCTCCAGTAAGGCCGGTTCTGCTTTCCAGATACGCTTTACCGGAGACGGCATCGAATGGGATGGCATAAGAGCGGCCACCTACGGCAAGGCACAGGTCATCTTAGATGCCGTAAGCCAGGGGACTATCAACCTGACCACCACATCCACCTGCTACAAGCAGGCCTTGTTCTCTAAGACGGGCCTTAACCCCAGCCAGACTCATACCTTGACGGTCACGGTCACCAGTGCGGCGCCCAAGCTTGTCTGCGTCGATAACATCATGGTGCACAACGGCGCCGCGGTTATCTTTGCTCCGGCAAGAACTGCGGGCAGCGGCTGGAACGCCTATGAAGACACCTCTGCTTGCATCACTTATTCCGGCGCCTGGAGCAAGGCCACCTCTTCTGCCTGCATCGGCGGAGCCGTTAAACTCACCAGCCATAAAGGCGCCGCATTCCAGGTCTCTTTCAAAGGGGACGCAATTGAGTGGGTCGGGGTCACTGCTGCAACTTATGGATCTGCCTCAGTTGTTCTTGACGGAGTGACCCAGAAGGCGGTCACAATGACTGCCCCCAAGACTTCTTATAAGCAGGCGCTTTTCCATCGTGAAGGATTGGGCGCCACAAAAGTCCATACCTTGAAGGTCACGGTGACCTCTTCTGCCCCCAAGCTTGTCTGTGTCGATCGTGTCCTGGTGCACGGGATAGCCCTTGGCAACACCGCTCAGACCGTCAATGCAATGAAGAGCTTGGGAAATGTGCGGCAATTGATCCTGGTTACCGCGCCGAGCGCGTCGTCTCGCTCCGCAACGATCAGGACCTACCAAAAAACAAGTTCAGGGTGGCAGTTGGTGTCGTCCATGTCGGGCATCCTGGGGAAAAACGGCCTGGGCAAGACCAGGGAAGGCGACCCCCGGTCTCCTGCGGGCAAGTATCTGGTTGGCATGGCGTTTGGGGAGTATAGTAATCCCGGAACAAAACTGTCCTATCACCTGTTCAAGCCGGGTGATATCTGGGTTGAAAACCCCGCCTATCCTGCCGTCTACAATACTTTGCAGAACGTATCGACCTCCAGTCCGCTCTGGAAGGATCCAGCCAATGAAAGAATGTATTATATCCGGCCTTATTACAATTACGGGTTTGTGATCAAATACAATACGGCAAGAACGCCCGGCGTCGGAAGCGGCATATTCTTTCACGGTGATGGGGGCGCCAGCTATACGGCGGGGTGCACCGCAACATCGCAGGCGCATGTTGTCTCGGTGCTCAAATGGCTGAACCCTGCGTATAATCCGGTGATAATCCAGGACGTGGCCGCCCATCTTGCGAATTATTAGGCGTCACTGTCCCGTAAGCCCTCTTGCGTTTTTCGCGAGGGGCTCTTGTTGTTCCGTATAATGTGATAAGGAACCAAACGATATCTGGGAGCCGGGAAGCTCCTGTGTTTCTGTGATTGAAAGGCAGTTATGGCATTAACACAAGAAGAAGTGCGCCATGTCGCGCTGTTGGCGCGTATTGCGCTGACCGAAGAGCAGGTTGCGACTTTGCAGACTGAGCTGAATGGTGTGTTTGACTACATCGATCAGATATCAAAACTTGACCTTGCTGACGTCGAGCCGATGGTGCACTCGATCCCGCTCGTCAACTCGATGCGCGAAGACGTGCCCGTACCCGGCCTTGACCGGGAGCGCGCGCTCATGAACGCGCCCGCGCGCGAGGCCGACGCGATCCTGATCCCGCGGATCATTGGACCGGGGGCTGATGCCTGATGGCTGTTGCTGCAAATCCTCAGGATCTGATGTTTAAGCCAGCCACTGAGATATCGCGGCTGGTTTGTGCGCGCGAAGTGTCAGCGCGCGAGGTTGTTGATGCGGCCTACGCGCATGCGGATGCCTGCGACGCGCAGGTCCATGCCTACAACCAGCGCTCTGATGCGCTGGCTTACGCAGCGGCTGATGAGCTTGACAAGAAGCTTGCGGCGGGCGACAAGCCCGGCGACGGGTTGCCGGATAGCGCGCTCGTGGGCGCGCCCGTGGCGTTCAAAGACAATATGAATCTGCAGGGGACGCGCACGACTTGTTCGTCGCGCATTCTCAGTAATTACGAGTCGGCCTATGACTGCACGGCGGTGCGTCGTCTGCTTGACGCGGGCACGCTGCCGCTCGGCAAGCTCAACATGGATGAGTTCGCCTTTGGCTCCTCGACGGAGAACTCTGCCTTTGGCCCCACGCATAATCCCTGGGATCTGGCGCGCGTGCCGGGCGGGTCCTCCGGTGGCTCGGCCGCGGCGGTGGCCGCAGGGCTTGCCCCCATCACGCTCGGCTCAGACACGGGTGGCTCGATCCGCCAGCCGGGCGCCTGCTGTGGCGTTGTGGCGCTCAAGCCTACTTACGGGCGCGTCTCGCGCTATGGCTGCGTGGCCTTTGCCTCCTCGCTTGACCAGATCGGGCCGTTTGCCCGTACGGTGCGCGATGCGGCGCTGGCGTTGCAGGTTATCAGCGGCAAGGACCGTTACGATGCAACCAGCGTAGAGGCGCCGGTGCCGGACTATAGTCAGGCGCTGGGCGCCGACCTGAAGGGTCTGCGCGTGGCGGTAGCTACTGACTTCCTGGAGCTTGAGGGGCTGGATCCGGAGGTCAAGGCGGACGTGCTTGACGCGGCCGAGCGCCTTACGCGGATGGGCGCCGAGGTGGGCGAGGCAACGCTGCCCAGCACCCAGTACGGGTTGGCCGCTTACTACATCGTGGGGCCGGCTGAGGCAAGCGGCAACCTGGCGCGCTTTGACGGCATTCGCTACGGCCTGCGGGCCCAGGACGCCACTGACGTGCTCGACCTCTATATGCGCAGCCGCGCCGAGGGCTTTGGGCCCGAGACGATCCGGCGCGTGATGATTGGGACCTATGTGCTCTCCGCCGGCTACTATGACGCCTACTACGCCCGTGCACAGAAGGCGCGCACGGTCATCAAGCAGGACTTCGACCGCGTCTTTGCCGACTACGACCTGATACTGACGCCAACGGCGCCGACCCCTGCATTCAAGCTGGGCGAGAAAACGACCGATCCGCTCTCGATGTATCTTTCTGATGTGTTCACAATCCCCGTCAACCTGGCAGGCAACACCGCGCTGCATCTGCCCACGAAGCTCTCTGCGGCGGGCTTGCCGCTCGGGGTGCAGCTGATCGGGAACTACTTCGACGAGGCAAACGTCTTCCGCGCGGCTTCAGCGCTCGAACAGGACTATCAGTTCCCGTATCAGACGGTACCCGTGAACGTTTTAGGTGCATAATGCCAGATAAAGCCAAACCAGAATCTAACGCGAAGCCGCAAGCCGAGGGCAAGCTGCAGGTCGAGGGCAAGCCGCAGCCCGGGGACAAGCCGCAGGTCGAGTCGAAAGCTCCTTCTGGGCAGAAGGCGGGGACAAAGGCCGCAGGAAAGACTGCTGCGTCGGCAGAGATCGCAGAGAAGAAGCTCGCGCCAAAGCCTATGGAGAAGCCCGCGTCAAAACCGACAGAGAAATCCGCGCCAAAGCTTGCATCGGAAGCTCAGGAAAAATCCGCGCCAGCATCCAGGCCCGAGGCAGAACCAAAGCCAAAGCCACAATCGAAGCCGAAGCCAAAGCCCCGGCAAAAAGCAACCCCAAAACCGAAGCCGAAGCCCAAGCCCAAGCCCAAGCCAGACGCCGCCTCAAAAGCAAAGGACAACACAAAGCCCCAGGCGCCTGATAAAAGGGAGCCCGAAAGCCCAGCTAAACAACACCCGGAAGCAAAGCCCGCCTCGGAAGAAAAGCAGATAAGCGAGGAGGTCCTTCAGCGCATTCTGGAGGAAAAGGCGGTCCCGGATGCCGTTGACGAGGGGGTTATTAATAAGGCGCTTGAAAACCTGCGCATGGAAACCAGCACCTCAACCTTGCCGGAGCCTGACGTGCTGCCCGGAGACGAGGACGCAGATACCGGCGCCCTAGATACGCTTGATGCCTTAGACATCCAGGATGCCTTAGACGCTCCCGATGCTGATGACGAGCCCCGCATGCGGGGATTTTTCGGGGTGCTTGATCGGGCGCAGAACGCCATGGCGTCTGCCGAAGAGCGCCTGATAGCTGAGGCCAATGGGCCGCAGAAGTCACAGCGAAAACTCCAGATTGCGTTGATCGTCGGAGGGCTGGCCGTCCTGCTTTTGGCCGGCGCGTTTGTCTGGTACCAGGTGTATTATAACCAGGTGACTGTTCCCGATCTGGTTGGCAAGAATCAGACTGATGCGGTAGCTGCCCTCAATAGCAGCCATCTCAAGGTTGGCCAGCTGACAGAAAAGCCGACGGCCGATGTTGTGCCGGGTACTATCATGGACCAGGACCCTCAGGTTGATACTAAGGTGGCGCGCGGCTCTGCCGTGAGCCTGACGGTCGCGCAAGCCTCTGAACAGGCGCTGGTGCCTTCGGTACTGCGTATGGCGCCCTCTGATGCGAGCACCGCGCTCACAGAGTCGCGGCTGGTCTATCAGGAGGTCAAAACCTTCAGCGATACGGTGCCGCCCGGGCAGATTGTCGGGCAGGTTCCGGTTGCCGGAACCACAGTAGACAGCGGATCAAAGGTCGCGGTGCTGATCAGCCAGGGCTCGATGAGCACCTCAGTTACCGTGCCAAAAGTCCTCGGGCTCTCCAAAGCAGACGCTACAAAGCTCTTGAGTGATCAGGGATTTATCCCCCTGTTTTACTACGCGCAGACGGTATTTGGCGCCGTGAACGAGGCCGTGGCGCAGACGCCCGCATCGACCGGGCTGGCGTTGCCGGGCTCGGTAGTTATGGTGCTTGTCAGCCAGGGCAACTCGACCAGCGGCATGATTGTGCCCGATGTGACCGGCCAGGATGAGGCTGCGGCAACCAAGGCGCTCAAAAATGCCGGTTTCAATGTTGACGTGCGACGTATCGTGACCAGCTCCGCGTCTGCGGGCAAGGTGGTGGCCCAGGTCCCGCAGTCCACGGACACGCGTCTTGCCGCGGGCGCTACGGTCGGCGTGCTGATCAGCGCGGGAACAAACCCCGCGGTGAAGGTTCCCAGCTTGCTCGGTACCCCGCTTGCCTCGGCGCAGGATAAGCTGCGCTCTCTGGGGCTGGACCCCTGGGTGGTACCGCTGCCCAAAGGACAGCGGACCGGTATCGTCACGCAGCAGTTCCCGGCCGGCAGCCAGGACTATCAGCTGGGCCTGCCGGTCTTGCTCTATGCTCCGCCGACTCAGGATCAGACGTCGGGGTCTGCGCCCTAGGGCGCAAGGCCGTCCGATCACAGAAAGGAAAGCCACGATGCGCAAGACACTCGAAGAAGTGATGCGAACCTGGGAGCCCGTTATCGGCCTGGAGATCCACACCGAGATCACCGCAACGCGCACGAAGATGTTCTGCGGCTGCGAGACCGCTCACGGCGGCGAGCCCAACACGCGGGTCTGCCCGGTCTGCCTGGGCATGCCCGGCGCGCTGCCCGTGCCCAATGAGGCGGCCATCGAGTGGACCGTGCTCGCGGGGCTTGCCACCGGCTGTGAGATCGAGCGCGTCAGCCAGTTCCACCGCAAGAACTACTTTTATCCCGACATGCCCAAGAACTACCAGATCTCGCAGTACGACCGCCCGTTCTGCAAAGAGGGGCAGCTCACGATCGAAGTGGGCAAGGAGGGGATCGCGCAGCGCCTGGATCGCGACCAGCCTGGCGTGGTGACGCCGACCGAGGACGGCTACGAAACACGCATCGGCATCACGCGCATCCACCTGGAGGAGGACACGGGCAAGATGGTGCACGTGGGTGGCAGCGAGGGGCGCATCGCGGGCGCGACGCACAGCCTGGTCGACTACAACCGCGCGGGCACGCCGCTGATGGAGCTCGTGAGCGAGCCTGACATCCGCACACCGGAGGAAGCGCGGCGTTTCGTGCAGAAGCTGCGCCTGATCTGGCTGACGCTGGGGATCTCGGACGGCAATCTGGAGAGCGGATCGATGCGCGTCGACGCCAACATCAGCCTGCGGCCACGAGGCCAGGCCGAGCTGGGCATCCGCGCCGAGGTCAAGAACATGAACTCGTTCAAGTCGCTTCATGATGCGGTGGCCTATGAGATCGTGCGGCAGGCAGAGATCCTCGAAAGCGGCGGCGCCGTGGCGCAGGAAACGCGGCACTGGGACGCCGGGCGCAAGGTCACGAGCTCGCTGCGATCCAAGGAGGAGGCCAACGATTACCGCTACTTCCCTGAGCCGGACATGGTGCCTTTCGAGTTCTCCGATGAGTTCGTGGCGTCGGTAGTGGCGCGCCTGCCCGAGCTTCCGGACGCGCGCAAGGAACGCTTCTGCGCTGACTACGGACTGCCAGCATCAGATGCGGCGATCCTGAGCGAGGATCTGGAGCTTTGCGCCTTCTACGAGGAAGCTGCCGGGGCGCTGGGCGCCAAGCTGGACACGCTGGCAAAACCGCTCGCCAACCTGATCGTCAACGACCTGATCGGCGCGCTCAATGCAGCCGGACAGGAACTGTCCGCGAGCAAAGTGACGCCAGCGGGCGCCGCGGCGCTGGTCATGCTGGCCGACGAGGGGGCGATCTCAGGCAAGCAGGCCAAGGAGGTTTTCGCCGACATGATCGAGACGGGCGCTGATCCTGCGGAGATCATCGAGTCCCGGGGGCTGAAGCAGGTCAGCGACACCGGGGAATTGGCGGCGGTCATCGACGCGATCTGCGAGGCGAACCCGGACAAAGTCGAGCAGTATCGCAGCGGCAAGACGGGGCTCAGAGGATTTTTCGTGGGGCAGGTCATGCGCGAGACACACGGACAGGCCAATCCGCAGGTAGTGAACGAGTTGTTGGGAGAGAAGCTCGATGGCTGATGGCGCGCAAAACAATGCGGCGTTGCGCACGGATCTGTACCAGCTGACGATGGCACAGGGCTACTTTCAGGCCGGGATAGGCGAGCGCCAGGCCTGCTTTATTCTGAGCTTTCGCAGCAATCCCTTTGACGGGGGCTTTGCTGTTGCCGCCGGTCTGGGGCCCGTACTTGACTATCTGCGTGATTGGCACTTTGACGAGCGCGAAATCGCCTATCTTGCCACCTTGCCTGCACCTGACGGCACGCCACTTTTTTGCCCGGAGTTCCTTGAGCATCTGCGGGACCTGCGGCTGAGCATTGATGTCGCGGCCCTGCCCGAGGGAGAGATCTGCTTTGCGCAGGAGCCCCTGCTGCGCGTCACGGGCCCCATCGAGCAATGCCAGCTGCTGGAGACGCCGCTGCTTAATCTCATCAACTTCTCGACGCTGATCGCGACGAAGGCGGCCCGTTGTGCGCTGGCGGCAGGCGGCGCTGCGCTGCTGGAGTTTGGTCTGCGCCGTGCCCAGGGCCCCGATGGTGGGCTCATGGCCTCGCGCGCGGCCTATATTGGTGGTTGCTCAGCAACATCAAACGTTGAGGCGGGCGCGCTCTACGGCATTCCGGTGGCGGGCACCCACGCCCACAGCTGGGTCATGGCCTTTGATGACGAGCTGACGGCGTTTCGGGCTTACGCGCGCTCTGCTCCCAACAATCTGGTGCTCCTGGTCGATACCTATGACACGCTGCAAGGGGTGCGCAACGCAATCACCGTGGGCCGTGAGATGCGCGCGCAAGGCCATGAGCTGCTGGGGATCCGCATCGACTCCGGGGACTTGGCCTGGCGCTCCAAGCAGGCGCGCGCCTTACTTGATGAGGCGGGTTTTGCTGCCACGAAGATCTATTGCAGCAATGAGCTCGATGAGTATACCATCACCTCGCTCAAGGACCAGGGCGCACCCATTGATGTCTGGGCGGTCGGTACGCGCCTGGCCACCGGTTATCCGACGGCGGCGCTTGGCGGGGTCTACAAGCTCTCGGCGCTGGCTGATGATGCCGGAGTCTGGCAACCTAAACTCAAACTCTCTGACCAGAGCGCAAAAACAACAATCCCCGGCGTGCAAAGTGTGCGCCGTTACTATCGCGCCGACGGCAAGCTGGACGGCGACCTGGTTTACGATGTGACAAACACCCCTGGGGTGTTTGTCACTGACGGCGTCTGCCCGCCCGCGCAGGGGGCGCCGGTCACGATGTTTGATCCAGCGGATATGACCCGCAGCAAGTCCTTTGCCCCGGACGCGCAAAGTCGTGAGCTCCTGCAGCCGGTGGTCGCAAGCGGGACGCCGCACAAAGACGCCGCTCCCGCTGCTCTCAGTGAGCTTCGCGCACGAACGCTGGCTGGCCTGGACACGCTGAATGAGACCCACAAACGCTTCCTTTTGCCTCATAGCTACCCGGTGGGGCTGGAGGCTGGTCTGGCTCGCGTACGGCTGCGCCTGATCGCACAGGCGCGTGGCACCGACGAGTCGGTCCTTTTTGAAGAACAGTAAGTAGGAACTTGATAAGGTTATTTTCACACTATGATATATATAACGAATGGATCATTTCGCGTAAGCCCCGAAGAGCGATTCGTAATGGCCTTAATTGCCTTAAGGATCAGTCTGAGCGGATCAAAGCGAAAAGAGACCGAGCTAGACAGATAAGGAGCCTCTGCTAATGGCTGACACAACAACTGAACATTCACTCGCGGTCTTTATTGACTTCGAGAATTTGGTCCTGGGGCTCAAGGATATGCCCAATGGACGCAAGCGCAAAACCACGCAGACTATCGACATGCGCAAGGTATTTGATCGGCTGCTTGAAAAAGGCAAGATAGTAGCAAAGATTGCCTACTGCGACTGGCAAAACTACACAAGCTACGTGACGCCGCTTCATGAGCTGGGTATCGAGTTGATCGAGATCCCCCAGCGCCGCGTCAGCGGCAAGAACTCAGCGGATATCCGCCTGGTCGTTGACGCGATGGAGTACTGCTCGTCGCGGGGCAACATCGATACCTTCGTCATCATCAGCGGCGACTCGGATTTCCTGCCACTGGTAAGCAAGCTCAAGGAGTATGGCAAGACCGTCATCGGCGTCGGTATGCGCGAAGCCACGAGCGACCTGCTTGCCGCCAACTGCGACGAATTCATCTTCTACGATGATATCGGGGCGAGCAAAGAGGTTCCCAAGCTGGGCGCCGACATTCCGCGCAAGCAACGCACGGTGTACAAGCTGCTGCTTGAGACCATCGACGCGCTGTTGCGCGAGAACATCACGAACATCCACAGCTCCCGCATCAAGGACACGATCCGGCGTAAGCTGCCCCAGTTCTCAGAGCGCAGCTACGGCTATCGCAGCTTCAACCAGCTTCTGGAAGAAGCAGCCGAGAAAGGCTACATCGTCATCGAGCGCGACCCCCGTTCAGGCACGTACGCTGTCCAAGGCTTCGGTTCCGCGAAGCCTCCTTCCGCGTGAATCCGCTCAGAGAGATTCGCATGGGCGTAGGCCCAATGCGGATCTCTCTTCGGGGCTTACGCGAAACGATTCTTTCGCGGAACAACGGTGACTAAAGGCATGAGGCGTTTCTTTTGTTGCGGGAGTTGATATGATAGTGGAACTGGCAATCGCCCTGTAGGGCGCGACGACCCGGCGCGCCTCTGTTCGGAGCAGCAAAGAAATGGAGCAATGTATGTCTGACAACTGGAACGCTACCACGACCGACCTGATCGCCGCCGCCAGGGCTCAGTTCCCGCGCGCGCTTGAAGAGCTGCGCACGCTCGTGAGCTATCCCTCGCTCGCCTTTGACGGCTCCGACCTGCAGCCCGGCCTTGATTGTGCCGCAGCGGTGGCGCAAATGGTGCGTGATGCGGGCGCAACCAACGTCGAGGTCCGTGACATCGGCGGCAAGCTGCCTCTGGTGTGGGCAGAGGTCCCCGGCCCGGCAGACGCGCCGACCGTGTTGCTCTACGCGCACTATGACATCCAACCGGCGCCCGTCGCAGAGCAAGGCTGGGAGACCGATCCATTCCAGATGACGCTCAAGTCCGATGGCCGCTGGTACGGGCGCGGCGCCGCCGACGACAAGAACGGCATCGTGAGCCACCTGGCGGCACTGCGTGCGTTGGGTCTGCGTGAAGATGGCACAGCGCCACTCAACATCAAAATCTGCTTCGAAGGCGAGGAGGAGTGGGTCAGCGCGCTGGATCCCTATGTGGCCGCAAACCCCGAGATGTTTGCGGCAGACATCTACCTGGTCAGCGACGACGGCGGCATGGAAGTCGGCAAGCCGACCATCTGCACCGCAATGCGTGGCACCGTGGCGCTCACCGTGACTGTGCGCACGATCAAGCAGGCGCTACACTCCGGACTTTTTGGGGGTGCGGCGCCCGATGCGATGATAGCCTTCCTGCTGATGATGGGCAGCTGCTATGGCGAAGGTGGCGCTACGGTGATACCCGGTCTGGAGGGCGTGGAGTACCAGGGCGTCAACTACCCGGCAGATATGCTGCGCGAACAGGCGGGCCTGCTGTCCGGCGTTGAGTTTGCCGGAGCCGGCAGTCTCTCCTCGCGCCTGTGGTCGCACCCGAGCCTCTCGGTCATCGGCCTTGATAAGATGCCTGCCGTCCTGGGCGCGTCAAACATCGTGATTCCCGAGGTCACCGCAGAGCTCAGCCTGCGCTTCCAACCGGGCTTTACCGGGCGGGAGGCGCTCGACGCGCTTGAAGCGCACCTGAAAGCGCATGTGCCCTTTAACGCGCACCTTGAGATCGTCGAGACTCACGAGAGCAGCCCGTTTTCTTTCGAGCCGAGCGAGCGCTTCCTGGCTGTGGCGCACGAAGCCTTCGAAGCTGCCTTCGAATGCCCGCTTGAAATCAAGGCGAGCGGCGGCTCAATCCCGCTCATGACCGAACTCCAGAAGGTAGCGCCCGCAGCCGACTTCCTCGTCTTCGGCTCCGCAGACGCGCAGGCCTCCAAAATCCACGGCGGCAACGAAAGCGTAGACCCCGCCGAACTGGAACGCACCACCATAGCAGAGGCCCTGTTCCTGCAAAAACTGGCACAAGGGCAGGAGAGCCAACGCTGACTTTCAGAACTGACAAATTGGGTATTTCGGACCTGACAAATTATGACTTTCAGAACTGACAATCAACACCGGGACGAAAGGAACAGAGTGAGAACAGCCATTCTTATACCCTGCTACAACGAGGGATCCACAATCGCGAAGGTGATCAAAGACTATCGGGCGCTTCTGCCTGAGGCGGATATCTATGTGTATGACAACAATTCCACGGATAACTCTGCTGAGGAGGCGCGCCAGGCAGGGGCGGTGGTGGTGCCGGAGTACCGGCAGGGCAAGGGCTTTGTGGTGCGCTCGATGTTTCGCGACATTGAGGCCGGCGTCTACCTGATGGTTGACGCTGACGACACTTATGAGGCAACTGACGTGGTGGCGCTTGGTAAAGACGTGGCTGCCGGGCGTGCAGACATGGTGGTTGGCGATCGCCTCTCCGGTACGTATTTTACGGAGAATAAGCGGGCGTTTCACAACGCGGGCAACCGGGGCGTGCGTTGGCTGATCAACCGGATTTTTACCAGCGACATCACCGACGTGATGACTGGCGCACGCGCGTTCTCACGCGCGTTTGTCAAAACCTACCCCTCGTTTTCCGGCGGTTTTGAGGTCGAGACCGAGATGACGATCCATGCGCTTGACAAGGACTTTCTGGTGACCCAGCATTCGGTTGGCTATCGCGACCGTCGTGAGGGGAGCCAGAGTAAGCTTGACACGATCCCGGACGGTCTGCGGGTGCTCAAAACAATCTTTGCGCTCTTTAAGGACTTCCGTCCGCTCCTGTTCTTTGGGCTGGTCTCGCTGATCGTCTTCATAGTAGCGTTTGGGCTGTTCCTGATTCCGCTCGACGAGTTCATTACCACAGGTCTGGTAACGCGTTTTCCGACCTTGATTGTTTCGATCGGGCTCTTTGTCATGTCGCTGCTTTCGGGCGTCTGCGGGGTGATCGTTGACTCGATCCGCAAGCAGACCCGGTTGTTTTTCGAGATAGAGCTGACGCGCGTGACCGGCGCGCGCCTTCATTCATGAAGCGATTGGCAGACATCATACACAAACTGTGGGCGCGCGAGCCCATACGGTTCCTGGTTACGGGCGGCTGTAACACTGCCTTTAACTACGGGCTGTTCGCGCTGTTGTTATGGGCCCTGAAGCCGGAGGCTTCTCTTCTGGCGGCGGCCCAGATGTCTGCACTGCGCTTTGTAGGGAAGCATTATTACGTCGTTGTCAATTGGATCGCGTGGTTTTTTACGGTGCCGGTCAGTGCCTACACGATGCGTCGCTTCGTATTCAGGCGCGAGGGCTCGTATCCCCGGCAGGTGTTGCGTGCTTATGGGGTGTATCTTCTGCCGCAATTGTTCGCGTCAAGCGTGTTGGCCTTCTGCGTTCAGGTGCTTGGCTTCCCGGCGCTAGTGGGGCAACTGGTCACAGTCTGTGTCTCGACGGCCATATCCTATATCGGCAATAAGTTCTTCACGTTCCGCTCTTCCTTCTCATAAAGGAAACTTGGAGTGAAAAACTTCTGTTTGTGGCAACGCGAAAGCTACGTGATACAGACAGAACGCTCTATGATTGCTACAATCAAAAGCATTATGAGCACACGAGGAACGCACGTGAAATCACCGGCTGAGGCCCTGCCTGCCAGTCAGAAGTGGCTGGCGCTTATATCGCTGTTCGTTATTGGCCTGACGGTGCTCTATGTGAAGAAGTGGGCGTTTTTTATTCCGCGCTTTCCCAAGATGTTTTTCGGGCCGTTTCTGGTCCTGGTTCTCGGTCTGGTTGTTGCCTGCCTGGTGTTCTTCCGCCGGCGCTGCGAGATTGATCGCAAGGCGCTGCTGCGCGAGGCCCTCCCGCTCATTATCTACTATGCGGTGACCTTCGCGGTGCTTATCGCGGGGAGCCTGCGCACTGCTGACCCGCTGGTGCGCATGGGCGGCGTCATTGCCACTAACTACTGGATGCTCTATGCCGCTTTGCCCTGTGCCTACCTGATTGGAGTGGTCAACCGCAGCACGCCGCGGCGCTGGATCGCACTGTTCTTTGTCGTCATCATGACGGTAGCAGTTATCAGTGGCCTGGGGGAGCTGTTGCGGGACTTTGGGGTCTCAAACCCGGTTGGGAACTTCTTCTACTGGCTTAACCAGGTGGCGAACCGCCCCTATGCGTCCTGGTCGTGGAACCATATCGAGTCGTTGCGCCTGACCGGCTTTTCCAACAACCCGAATATCTTTGGTTATTTTGCAGTCATTGCATTTGCGTGGGCCTGTACCGGAAAAGGCGACCGCGCGCTGCGGATTATTGTGGCAGTCGAGAGCTTGCTGGTGGTGTTCTTCAGCGCGTCGCGCACGTCGCTGCTTGCTTTGCTGGCCGTACTGATTTGTGTGGCGATCATCTATCACAAAGACATCAAGGCGGCCTGCTTTGCAACCCGCAGGCGCAGAGCGCTTTTCTTTGGGGCCTTAGCCCTTCTGGTGGTGGCCTGCATTGCCGTTGCCGTGCTGGTGGCGGCAGGGCAGCGTCTTGCCGACCTCGGCATCCTGGGGCGGCTGGCGTCGGCTGACCGACGCCTTGGCGCGCAGGGAGGATCGCTCTCGGCGCAGGTGCTCAATGCGCTGATGTCGGGGCGCGGCGATCTCTGGACTGCTGCGTGGCAGATTATCGCAGCGCATCCCTGGGGGGCCTGGCTGACCGTCATGCAGATGTTCAGCATGAACGTCCACAACGATTTCCTGGCCGCCTGGTTGCAGGGCGGTCCGCTGATGTGTGCCGCTTTCATCGCGCTGCTTGTCTGGATGGCTATGCGCAAGACTGAGGCGACCTCAAGGGCGCTCCCGCTGTGCCTCTGTCTGATCTCGGTGATTACCAGCCTGTTTGACAATACCTTTACCGTGGCTTATTCGCCCCATCTGGTGTTCTTCCTGCTGGGCGCCTACAGCCTGAGCACGGCGGCCGAGCGGGCCGAGCGGGGGGCAGATTCCGGCAGCGGTGGCGGCAGCGACAGCAGCAGCAGCAGCAGCAGCGACAGCAGCAACGGCAGCGGCAGCAATGGCAGCAGCAACGGCAGCGGCAGCGACAGCAGCAGCAGCGACAGCAGCAGCGGCAACGGCAGCAGCGGCAACGGCATTGGCCGCGGATTCATCCTGCTGCTGTATCTGGGGCGGCCGTTTGCCAACCTCTACTACGCAGGCGTCAAGCGCCGCCATCCGGTCTGCCACAAGGTGACGCTGCTCTCGCGTCAATCAAGCGAGATTACTACCGACTTCGCTTTGCTGATCGAGGTCCTGCGCACCCGCGACCCGGAACTCGAAATTGCGGTGCATTGCCAACGTGACGAGGGCGACGCCAGCGCACTGAAAACAATAGCGGGTCGGCTGCGGGCGGAGCTGCGCGACGTCGCGTCTTCGCGTGCGGTCATCCTTGACGGGTACAGCCCGTCGGTCAGCTACTTCAACCAGCGCCCGGAGCTCTACGTTCTGCAGATGTGGCACGCGCTGGGCGCGATCAAGAAGTTCTCTTTCCAGACGCTTGACACGGGCGGGGGGCGCTCCTCCGCGTTGGCGAAGGCGGCGCGCATGCACCGGGGCTACAGCCAGATCCTGTGCGGCGGGGAGGGGAGCGTGCCGTTTTTTGCAGAGGCGTTTTCCGTTGCGCCTGAGCGCATTGTGCCGCTGCTGCTGCCTCACGCCGATACCCTGCGCGCGCAGCGCAAGACGCCCGGCGCGCCCGATCATCTGCTTTACGCGCCGACTTTTCGTGACACGCCGGAGGCGCGCGCGCAGTGGTGCCGGGCGGCTGCAGAGCTCGCGGAGGCGGCGCGCGGCGCCTGCCTGCGCCTGACGATCAGCCTGCATCCGCTCGCCCTGGCCCAACTGCGGCGTGACCACTTAGACGATGAGCTTGACCAGCTGGCCTCCTGTCTTGAGACGGAGCGCTCGACACAGGAACTGATGGGCGGTTGCGCGCAGGTCATTACCGATTATTCTGCGGTGGCCTTTGAGGCGGCGCTTGCCGGATGCAGCGTCTGGTTTTATGATTATGATCTGGATACGTATCAGGATGACCGGGGCTTAAATATCAATACCGCGCTCGAATTACCAGAAGCCACCTTTACGTCGGCGACAGCTCTCATTGACGCGCTGCGGGGCGTAGCGTCTGTCAGCGAGGCGCGCGCGGCAAGCCAGGCTTTCTTTGCGCGCTATCTGGTGCGCGGATCAGGCTCGGCGGCAGCACAGATAGGCGCGCTGATCGCCGATAATCTGGCGCTGGGTTCTGGCCCTGATGCAACAAGCGCACGACGCCAACCAGAAAAGGAGGGTAGCGATGGATCTGACTGAAGAGCTGCTCAGCCTTGACTGGCTGCAGACGCTCGTCTTTGCTAACATCCTGCCCTTTTTCTGGAAGACAAAGCGCCGGTTTGGCTATGTTGCGCTGTGCGCCTACCTGGACAAGACCGCTGTGGGCATCGACTTCAAGCAGACACGCCTGTTTGCGGGCGCTGTTCCGCTCAGGATGCGCATGTCGCTGCGCCGGGGCCTGCGCGTGCCGGGCACTAAACTCCACTTCAACTTTATGCGGGTCAGCATTGACCTTGACGATCCGCAGCGCTCTGATCTGACCATCAATAACCCGCTCAACTTCGAAATCGTCACGCCGCAGCGCACCTGGCGCGTGCCCTTTGTCTACGATCTGCTCAACGCAAAACACGGGCGGTATCGTCATGGCCGGATTCATGTTGACCACGCCCGTGGGCTGAGCCTGTACTTCAGGCAGACCCGGCAAAACGCGCTGGTGCTGTGCCAGCGCAAGATCAATCGCACTGACCCGCTGCGCGAGCGCCTCAAATTGCAGGTGGCCCATGCGCTTGCCTGCGTTGCCCCCCGCTCGCGCGAGGTGCTGCTTTATGAAAAAGAGCTGCAGGGCTATGGGGAGTCTGCGGCGGTCCTGTTCGAGCGCCTGTGTGCCGAGGACAATCAGCAGGCGTACTATCTTCTGGATCAGCGCAGCTCTCAGACGCGCTTTGTGCCGGCGAACTGTCGTGGCCGCATCATCAATGCCTTCACGCTGCGCCACTACTATCACTTCTTTGCCTGCCGCACCTACTTTGGGACCGAGGGCCTGCAGCATGCACTGGAGCCGCGCGCGGCAAGCCCCGTTGTGCAGCGCAAAGCTAACGGCCCGCACAACCGTTTTGTCTTCCTGCAGCACGGCGTCATGTACATGGTGTCTCTTGCTTCACCCTTGCGGCAGGTGTTTCGCGAGGGGATCCGCTCGTATCGCTTTCACCGCATTGTGGTCTCCTCGCAGACAGAAGCTCAGCACTTCATCGAAGGGGCCAATTACGCCCCGGACGCCCTCTACGTTACCGGGCTGCCAGACTATGATCGTTACGAGATGGCGCCGGGCGCAGACCACATCATCCTGATGCCCACCTGGCGCGAATGGGAGTTTAACCAGGCGCGGGTCGCCCCTGAGCAGACGGGCTACTACCGGCTGCTGTGCGCGATGTATGAAAGCGTTCCTTCCGCTCTGCAGGAGAAGGTGTGGATACTGCCGCATCCCCTGATGCTTGAGGCGTTTCGCGCGAGTGACCTGGCGCAGCACATCCCCGCTTTCGACCGCTACTGTGATCTGCTGCGCGAATGCTCGCTGTTTATTACCGACTACTCTTCGGCCTCTTTTGCGGCGTACTGCGGGGGCAGTAACGTGCTGTTCTTCTGGCGCGATATTAAAGAGTGCCTGCAGCAGTACGGCGCGCCACTCATGCTGGACGAAGATCATGCGTTTGGGGAGGTCTGCCGGGACTCAGAAGAGCTTGGCCAGGCCATCTGCGCCCGGTATGGCAAGCCGCAGGACCCGGAGTTCATCCGGCGTTTTCGGCATCTGGTCACCTACCACGACGGGCGCAATACTGAGCGCCTGATCGCGGCGCTGAAAGCTGACCACCTGATATAATAGGAGATTACCTGTTTCTGCACTTATTTCAGTAGAGGAAGGATTCAACGGGAGCATATGCAACATCACAGCGTGTCGATGTATGAGCGCGTGAAAGCGCATGTTCTGGGTAAGCCTCTGGCAAGCGGCGGGCTTGAAGAACAGAAGCTCACCTGGTACTGGGGCCTGCCGATCATGGCCTCGGATGCGGTCAGCTCGGTGGCCTATGCAATCGAGGAGATCCTGCTCGTGCTGGTGCCGGCCATCGGCCTTGTTGCCACCAACTTTCTGCCCTGGGTCTCGGCCCCCATTATTTTGCTGCTGGTTGTTCTGGCGTTCAGCTACCTGCAGACGATCAAGCACTATCCCAGCGGCGGGGGCGCCTACACGGTCTCTCAGGACAACTTTGGCAAAAACGTTTCGCTGTTCGCGGCCGGATCGCTGGTTGTAGACTACATGCTGACCGTGGCGGTTTCCATCAGCTCCGCCTCTGCCGCAATTGCCTCAGCCTTTCCGGAGCTCTTCAACTACCGGATAGTGGTTGCTTTGGGAGCCATCGCGCTCATCACGCTGTTGAATCTGCGCGGCTCAAAGGAGAGCTCGCGCATCTTTGGCATCCCGACCTACGGCTTTATCGTGCTGATGATTGCCCTGATCACTACCGGTATCTTTCGTCTGGCCACGGGCAGTATCACGCCCTTGCAGTATGCCCACGTGCAGCAGGCAAACCTCCTGCAACCGATTATGGGCTTTGCCTTTGTGGTGTTGCTCTTCCGGGCTTTTTCATCGGGCTGTTCGGCTTTGACCGGTATCGAAGCGGTCAGCAACTCGGTCCCCTCGTTTAAAAAGCCCGCAACCCGCAACGCGCGCATTGTGCTGGTTGCGCTGGCGGCCATCATCTTGTTCATCTTCTCCGGCTCAGTTACCCTGGCCACCTGGATCAAGGTCGTCCCGATCGAAAAGATCACGGTCATCGCCCAGATGGGCCGTGCGGTCTTTGGCGCACACAACCCGCTCTTCTACCTGCTGCAGGTCTTTACGGCACTCATCTTAGTGCTGGCGGCAAACACCGCCTACACCGATTTGCCCAATCTGCTGGCGCTTTTGGGGCGCGACAGCTTCATGCCGCATCAGTTCACCAACCGCGGCGCCAAGCTCACGCTGTCAAATGGCATCATCTTTCTCTGGGTCGCGGCCTCCATTCTGGTCATAGCTTTTGCGGCTGACGTCAATCGCCTCATCCCGCTTTATTCGGTGGGCGTGTTTATCTCGTTTACGCTGTCGCAGGCGGGCATGGTGCGCAAGTGGGTGCGTGATAAAGAGCGCCATTGGCAGACCAAGATGCTCATCAACGCCTTTGGAGCAGTGCTTACGGGCGTGACCTTTGTCATTGTGTTCCTGATGAAGTTTTCGCACGGGGCGTGGATTCTTGCGGTGGCAATCCCCTTGCTTGTGCTGCTGATGGAGGTGATCCATCGCCACTATACGCACGTGAAGGGCTCGATGCAGATCACCCGGCGCGAGTTTCTCCGGCGCTATCGTCGCTGCGACACGGACAATCATTTTCTCTGCCTGGTGCTGGTCAATGGCCTGACTCGCCCGGTCTTAAAGCTCCTGAACTTTGCCAACCAGATCTCGGGCAATGTCATTGCCCTGCATGTGGCCACCGATGAGGAGTATGCCGAGCGCCTGCAATCCGCCTGGCATGACTACGGCCTGGATCGCGGGATTGCGCTGCAGGTGCTGCCCTGTCCCTATCGCAATATCGTCGGGACGATCGAAGATTACCTGGACGTTGCAGTTGACCAGCTGCAACCGGGGGGCTCGATCGCAGTCGTCATGAGCCGGGTTGTTGTGGAGCACCTCTACGACAATCTGCTGCACAACCAGACCACTCTGGCGATATCTATGGCGCTGCGGGGCTATCGTGACGTCGCAACGGTGCAGGTGCCCTACAGCTACGTGCGCGCGATCGAAAACGCCGGCGCCGACAAGTATCCCGTGAGCGCTACGACCGGCACAGACGGCCTTGATGAGTACAGCCGCCATGAAGAGCAGGCCGCGCAACTTGCCCGTGAGGCTGCTCAGGAGTAATGCGATGATGCGGAGCCAGCGCTGCCAACAGAGCCACGGGAGCGGGTGCATCGCGCCCGTGGTCCTGCCCGCGCGCCACAGCTGCGGTGTCGCTGCGCTGCGGCGCGCGCTGGCCCTGCTGCTGGCGACCGTGCTGGCAGCGGCGCCCGCGGCCCTGCCCCTGCTTGCCGCCCCCGCCCGCGCAGGCGCCGCTCCGCTTCCCTCTGCGCCGGCTATCGGCACAGAGATCATCGGGCAGGGCGACTCGGGCAGCAATACGCAGCTCCAGGCACAGGCCGCTATCGACGCGCTGCCGCAGATCACGGCAAAGCAGCGGTCCGCTCTGCTGGCGCTGTACCAGAAGCTTGACGCCATCAATCAGGAGACCGAGATTGCCTCTGAGCAATACAACGCCGCGCAGGGGCAGCTTGAGAGCCTGAATACCGACATCACGATCCAGCAGAATAACTACGAGGTGCTTGCGAAGGCCTACGATATTGCGGCGCACGACTTTGGGCAGCGCGCCGCCTCGACCTATCGCGACGGCGGCTACAGCACGTTCGAGCTGCTGCTTGACGCCTCCTCGTTCAGTGATTTTTACTCGCGCCTTGAGTACCTGAGGGCCGTCAATGACATGGATACGCGCCTCATCTCTACGCTGCGGGACAAAAAGGCCGCGCTCTCAGATACGCTGGCAGAGCTTAAGAGCAATCAGGCTACCGCCCAGAGCCTTGAGTTCGAGCTGAAGGCGCGCAAGATCGAGATCGAGGCGCGCAACACCCAGCGTCAGGAAAGCCTGAAGAATCAGAGCGCAACGCTGCGCGCGCTCTATGACCGGACGCTCCAGATCAGCAACGAGCAGGAGAGCCAGCTGGCGTATGCGATTGCCTCCGGCAAGCTTGCTGACGTCAAGATCCAGCCAAACAGCCCCGCGGCGACGGCGCTGACCTATATCGGCGTCCCTTATGTGTGGGGCGGCGCAAGCCCCGCGGGATTCGATTGTTCCGGGCTGATGATGTATGTTTTTGCCCAGCACGGGGTCAAGCTCCCCCATAACAGTGCGGCGCAGGCGCAGGTGGGCACGCCGGTCACAGGCCCCCTGCAACAAAACGACGTCATCTTCTTTGGGTCGCCCATCCACCATGTCGCCCTGTATCTTGGCGGCGGCTACTATATCGAGGCGCCCTATGCGGGCAAGAACGTCTGCATCAGCAAGATACACGACCCCTCACAAGTAGTTGCCGCCCGCCGCTACGACTGGAAGTAACAGCCCGCCCAACCCAGCCATCCCACGCATCCCAACCCGGGTTGCCCTGCGTTCCCAACCCGGTCATCCTGCGCACTGCGACTACGCGCAGCGCAGGCTCCGTCGCAGGATCCAGCCTCTCAGCTCCAGCCCCGGTTTTGCGACTCTACACAGGACTACAACCGGCAATTTCTGCCGTTCAGGCAGATACTTAAGTTTTTCTTCATTGTTTGTTTAGTAATACTGTGCTATTGTTTTTAGTACTATCGGGAACTTTCATATCCGGTGGTGCGTTTTATTCAGAAAGAATACGACGGTAAAAGTAGTAGAGGAGGACGTACATGAAGAGAAATCACAGGATAGTCGTCGGCGTGATGGCCGCGCTGCTGACGCTCGCACTGGCGCTGACCGGCTGCGGTACAGGCGGTGGCGGTGGCACCAGCGGTGGCACCACGACGTTCAACATCGGCTTTGGTGGCCCTCTTACCCAGGGCGACGTATCTTTTGGCCAGGGTGGCGAGCGTGCGACCAAGCTGGCGATCGAGAATGCCAACAAGAGCCAGGAAGCCAAGGATGCCGGTATCCAGTTCAAGGTCATCTCAGGCGACGACCAGAGTCTTGCTGACGTTGGCACGACGGTCGCCAACCAGTTCGTTTCTGACAAGAATATGGTCGGCGTAGTCGGTCACTTCAACTCGACCGTTTCGATCGCGGCTTCAAAGGTTTACAACCAGAGCAACTTCGTCCAGATCAGCTATGGTTCGACTAACCCGGATCTGACCAAGCAGGGCTTCAAGAACGTATTCCGCACCTGCGCGACCGACGACCTCCAGGGTCCCACGGGCGCTGATCGTGCGAACAAGCTCGGCTTCAAGAACGTGGCAATCGTCAATGACTCCAGCCCGTATGGCCAGGGTCTTGTCAAAGCTTTCAAGGATGAGTTCCTCAAGAATGGCGGCAAGGTCGTATTCGAAGATGCTACTCAGCAGAAGCAGAACGACTTCACGGCTCTCGTGACCAAGATCGCTGCAGCTAAGCCGGATCTGGTTTACTTCGGCGGCACCTATGCTCCTGATACGGGCGCGGGCGCTCTGTTCGCCAAGCAGCTCAAGAGCGGTGGCGTTACAGTTCCGATGATGGGCGGCGACGGCCTCTATGCTCCTGAGTTCATCACCGGTGCAGGCGCTGATGCGGCTGAGGGTAACTTTGCCACCTGCCCAGGTATGCCGGTCGAGCTGCTCCCCAATGGTAAGCAGTTCGCAGCAGACTACGTAGCGATGTTCCCTGGTCAGCAGCCAGCTCCGTTCGACGCCTACGCGTATGACGCAGCCAACGCAATCATCAACGCTACTTACAAGGTCGCCAAGGATCTCGGCGTAAACAAGGTCACTTCACCGGCTGGCCGTGATGCGCTGCTCGCAGCGGTTGCCGCTACTGACTTTGATGGCGTGACCGGTAAAGTCTCCTTCGACAACAAGGGCGACAACAACAACCGTGTCATCACGCTCTACAAGGTCGTTAATGGCAAATGGGAAGCTCAGCCAGAGCAGTAATATAAGTCGATTCGTAGTACAATCGTTTTAATGCGCGAGGGGGCGCCGGTCCTGGCGTCCCCTCCGCGTGTTGTCAGGTAGACGCGGGCAAAGGAACCAGTTTTTATGAATTACTTTCTTGCGCAGTTGGTGAACGGGATTACGTTGGGCGGCATGTATGCGCTCATTGCTCTCGGTTACACCATGGTCTATGGAGTCCTGCTCATGATCAACTTCGCTCATTCGGAGATGTTCATGTCGGGCGCTTACATTGGCCTGGGGACGCTGCTCCTCTTATCTAACGCGGGAACACAAAATGCGATCTGCAAAGTGCTCCCGTTTCTCTCATTCCTCAAAAGCCTTCGCGGGTTTTTCACGAGCTCAACGGCAGGTTTGATCATACTGCTTGTTATCGTGTTGGCGGTCGCCGCAGTCCTAACGGGCGGTCTGGGGATGTTGACCGAGCGCTTTGCCTATCGGCCTTTGCGCCATGCGCCGCGTTTGGCTCCGCTGATCTCCGCGTTGGGTGTCTCGATCTTCCTGCAGAACGCGGTTCTGCTGTGGATCGCTTCGAACAAGCCCTTCCCGCACCTGATCTCGGTCAAAGATATCAGCGGGGGCATGCACCTGGGTATCACTCCGGTCCGCATCATGATCGTAGCGACCTCGGTCCTTCTGTTGATCGCTCTTGACCTGTTCATCGCGCGTACGCGCGTGGGCAAGGCGATGCGTGCGACCAGCCAGGATCAGGATGCCTCAGGACTCATGGGCATCAACGTGAACTCGGTCATCGCCCTGACGTTTTTCATTGGCCCGGCGCTCGGCGGCATCGCCGGTGTGTTCTCGGGCATTTACTACGGGACCGTGACCTATAACATGGGATTCATGCCCGGCATCAAGAGTTTCACTGCGGCGGTCATCGGTGGTATCGGTAACCTGCGCGGCGCGATGCTCGGCGGGTTCCTGCTCGGCTTCATCGAGGCGATGGCGCAGGCCTATGGTTCGTTGATCGGTGTGCCTGCGGCCTATAAAGACGTCGCGACCTTCGTGATCCTGATCGTGATCCTGGTATTCCGTCCGGGTGGCCTGCTCGGTAGTTCAGTTGTAGAGAAGGTGTAATCATGGCAGAAAAAATCAAAGAAATGACGACGCCTTCCGCTGCTACCGACAAAAAGAAGGGCGCGGCTCATACGCGCAAGACCAGCAAGACCACAACGATATTGCTGATAGCGCTCGTGGTCGTCATGGCGCTGGTGCCGTTCATATTCGCGGCATTGGGCCAGGAGATCTATACGCGCATCCTCACCCTCATCGGGCTCTACATCATCCTTGCTTTGGGTCTCAACATTCTGGTGGGCTATGCCGGCCAGTTGGACTTCGGTCGTATCGCGTTTTACGCGGCGGGCGCCTATGCCGGTATGATCATCGGCTTGCTCGTGGCAAACGCGCTGCCGGCTTCTCTGGCAGGGGCGTCTTTCATCGTTGCGATCTTTGCGGGCGTGGCGGGAGCGGCAGTGCTTGGCGGGGTCCTCAGTCTGGCAGTGCTCAGGCTGCGGGGCGACTATCTGACGATCGTTACGCTCGGCCTGGCAGAGATCGTACGTATCAGTGCTCAGAACAACATCCTGAACCTGACCGGCGGGGCAGGCGGCATCCCGACAGCGGGCAAGAATCTCCCGCATCCGATCGGCCTGGACTGGCTTCAGAATAAATTCTACTATCCTTTCGGGAACAGCGGTTATGCGTTGACGTTCTCCCCGAAAGTCTATTGGTTCCTGATCATCCTGGTGTTCGTTGTCATTGCCATCATCATCACGCGGCGTCAGGAGAACTCCCGTACCGGGCGTGCGTGGGCTGCGCTGAAGGATGATGACATCGCGGCGCGCGCCATGGGTATCAACACCACCAAGACCAAGACCTCGGCCATCATGATGAGCGCGATCTGGGGCGGGGTGGCAGGCGCTTTGTTCGCCTATGTTCAGGGCGTCGTCTCACCGGAGACCTTCGCGTTCTTCGGGTCGATCCTTGTCCTGGCTATTGTGGTCATCGGTGGCATGGGTTCAACAAAGGGCGTAATCATTGGCGCGGTCGTCATCTTCGGCACGCCGGAGCTGATCCGTGCGTTCGCAGGCCCCTCGGGACTGCCGTTCATCATGTGGCAGTTGCCGCTTTCGCAGACGGTGGTCGATACCATATCGAACTATCGTAACCTTGTGCTCGGCCTGGTCATGGTCATCATGATGGCCTGGAGGCCGGATGGGATCATACCGATGGTACGTCCCAAGCGTTTCCTCACGACTGAGGCGCATGAGAAGATCCAGGTGGCAGGAGAGGACTCGGTTGCCGCTCTTGCAGAAGACGACCTTGTGAAAGCAGGTGATGCGGCATGAGCGAACACTTGGTAGAAGCGAAGGACGCCACGATTCAGTTCGGCGGCCTGCGCGCTGTCGATAGCGTGAACATGTACATTGATCCGGGCGAGATCGTCTCTCTGATCGGACCTAATGGCGCCGGAAAGACGACGTTTTTTAACCTGTTGACCGGCATTTACAAACCGACCGAAGGCGAGATACTCTTCGAAGGCCGGTCGGTCTCGGGTGTCAAGCCTGATAAGATCGCCGAGTGGGGCATTTCACGTACGTTTCAGAACATCCGCTTGTTCAAGTCGATGACCGCGCTCGAGAATGTGATGATCGGGCGCCACATCCGCACCAAGCAGACGGCCTGGGGCGCGAGTTTCCGCACGCCAGCCTTTAAGCGCGAAGAGCGCGAATCACAGCGCTACGCTGAGGAGTGCCTGGACTTTTGCGGGCTCCTTCCTTTTGCAAACGAAATCTCCAGCTCATTGCCTTACGGGGCGCAGCGTCGTCTTGAGATCGCGCGCGCTCTGGCAACCGACCCCAAGCTCATCTGCTTAGATGAGCCGGCGGCCGGCATGAACACTACTGAGTCAAAGCGCCTTAATGATCTGATCTTTGGGCTGCGCGACCGGGGGCTTACGGTTCTTTTGATCGAACATGACATGAAGGTTGTGATGAATCTCGCGGAGCGCATTTATGTGCTGGACTTTGGCAAACTGATTGCTCAGGGTAATCCGGAAGAGATTCAGAATAACCCGCAGGTGATCGAGGCTTATCTGGGCAAAGGCGCCGAAGCCATCATTGCCAATCAAAACGGCGCGGCGGCGTCGGCGGCAGCTACGCCGGAATCTGGCCAGGCCACAGAAGAAGACAGCGCCGGTGAGGTTCCTGCCTCTGACGACACAAAGGAGGCGTAAATGGAATCCAGCGAACATTTATTGAAGGTTGAAAACCTCCATGTACACTATGGCAAGATCGAGGCTTTGCGCGGCATAGAGTTTGCGGTCAACGAGGGCGAGTTGGTCACGGTCATCGGGGCTAATGGCGCTGGTAAGACAACGACCCTGCGCACGATTTCTGGTCTGCTGCATCCGGTTGAAGGCTCAATCCGCTTTATGGGCGAAGAGATTGGCGGCATGGCCCCTTCGAAAGTCACGGCGCGCCACGTTATCCAGATACCGGAGGGACGCCGTATCTTCCCGGACTTGACGGTACGCGAGAACCTTGAGATGGGGGCGTATCTGCGCAAGGACGCCGCGGGCATCAAGAAAGACTTCGACTGGGTCATGAGCTTGTTCCCCCGTCTGGAGGAACGTCTGTCGCAAAAGGGCGGCACGCTGTCTGGTGGCGAGCAACAGATGCTTGCCATGGGTCGCGGACTCATGTCGCAGCCAAAGCTGCTGATGCTTGATGAGCCTTCGATGGGTCTGGCCCCTGTGGTCGTAGAGATCATCTTCGGGATCATCAAGAAGCTCCATGACGAAGGTGTGACCATCCTGCTTATCGAGCAGAACGCCAACCTGGCGCTTGCGATAGCAGACTACGGCTTTGTGCTGGAGACCGGAACCGTAAAGCTCAAGGGCACTGGCGCCGAGCTGATGGCCAACGAGGATGTGCGAAAGGCCTATCTCGGCGAAGGCTGAGATGCTCATTATCACGAGTGAGGACGAGCTCTCCAGCAATGGGGAGCTCGTTTATACTATAATCTGGCGTCAGCCGGAGCGGCAGCACTTGGCAAAGCCGTCGGCACTGGGCAACCGACCCGGTCCTGGCAACGACCATGGGCCGTCGGCACTGGGCAACCGACTCGGTCCTGGCAACGACCATGGGCCGTCGGCACTGGGCAACCGATTCGGTCTTGGCAACGACCATGTAGGGCGCGACGACCCGGCGCGCTTCTGGTAGGGCAACCGATTCGGTCCTGGCAACGACCATGGGCCGTCGGCACTGGGCAACCGACTCGGTCTTGGCAACGACCATGTAGGGCGCGACGACCCGGCGCGCCTTTGGTAGGAGTGGCAATGCAGATGAACACAACAGGACTTACCTCGCAGCAGGCAGCCGAACTCCAAAAGGAGTTCGGCAAAAACGAGCTGAGTCCCGAGAAAAAGAAAAGCTTTCTGCTCAAGGCGCTGGGCATCCTGCGTGAACCAATGTTCATCCTGTTGATCGCAGCTGCCCTTGTCTACTTCTTGTTAAACGAGCCGCGCGATGGGTCAATCATGCTCGTGTTCGTGGTTGCCGTCATTGGGATCGAGATCTTTCAGGAATGGCGGACCGATCAGACGCTGGACGCGCTCAAGAGCTTGTCCGCGCCAACAGCGACCGTCATTCGCGACGGGGCTCAATGCCAGATTCCCAGTACCGACCTGGTGCCGGGAGATATGCTCATCATTACCGAAGGCGTCAAGATCCCCGCTGATGGGACGATTCTTAAAGCAAGCGATCTGTGCGTTGATGAGTCCTCCCTGACGGGCGAGTCGGTCGGCGTCTGGAAGGTCGTCGCGGCGCCCGATGAGGACGCGACACCCGCACCCCCAACTGACGCCGCTGCCCCAACCACCACCACTCCCGTACCAGAAGAGTACTGGCGCCGCGACTACTGCTACGCCGGGACGCTGGTTACCCAGGGCTCGGCGACGGTCCTCGTTGACGCAATAGGCGCCCAGACCGAGTACGGCAAGATCGGCGTCCACATCGCCGAGGCGCCCGAGCGCCCCACGCCGCTCGAAAAGCAGATATCCAAAGTCGTCAAGGTCTGCGTCATCATTGCCGTTGTGTTCTGCACGCTGGCCGTGGTCATCACGTATTTTAACCTGGGCGATCTGCTGCCCAAAAACCGCCTGATCGACTCCGTCCTGGCCGGCATCACGTTGGCGATGGCCATGATCCCGGAGGAGTTCCCGGTCGTGCTGGCGGTATTTCTCTCGATGGGCGCCTGGCGTCTGGCAAAAAAGCACTCCCTGATTCGCCGCCTGCCCGCGCTTGAAACGCTGGGCGCGATATCGGTGCTGTGCGTGGACAAGACCGGCACGATCACACAAAACCGCATGACGGTCACCCGTGACTGGAGCCCCGCAGGCGACACGGAAGGCCTCTATGAGACGATGGGCCTGGCCTGCGAAACGTCAGCCTACGACCCGATGGAGCAAGCCATGCTGCGCGCCTGCGAGGACCATGGCATCACAACCGCGCACCTCTTTGAATCGGCGACCAGCGATTTTGTCAGCGAATATGCCTTTACTGATGAGGCCAAAATGATGGGCCATGTCTGGGTCCACGAGGGCCGCCTGACGGTAGCGGCCAAGGGCTCGCCCGAGTCGATTCTGGCGATCTGCGACCTGACGGCAGAAGAGCGCGATGCCGCCGCCGCACAATTGCGCGCGTTTTCCGAGCAGGGCCTGCGCGTGATCGCCGTGGGCTTCGCGCATCCGGCCTCGCGCGAGGCGCTGCCAGCGTCGCTGGCAGACTGCCGCCTGACGCTTGCCGGCCTGATCGGCCTGGCCGACCCGCCGCGCGAGGGCGTGGCGGCAGATATCGCGCAGTGCCAGCGGGCGGGGATCCGCGTGGTCATGATCACCGGGGATAACGGGCTTACGGCCAGCGCCATTGCGGCCCGTGTCGGCATTGCGCACAGCGATCAGGTCTGCACCGGCGCCGATTTGGCGCAGCTCAGCGCAGACGAGCTGCAAACGCGGGTCCAGACCACCAACATCTTCTCGCGCGTGTTGCCAGCAGATAAGATGAGCATCGTTAAGGCGTTTCGCGCTAACGGCGCGATTGTCGCCATGACCGGTGACGGCGTCAACGACGCGCCCGCGCTTAAGTACGCCGACATCGGCGTTGCGATGGGCAAGCGGGGCTCTGAGGTTTCGCGCGAGGCAGCCGACCTGATTCTGCTTGATGACAACTTTGCGACCATCACGGCCACCGTCGAAGACGGGCGCCGGATTTACGAGAATATCCGCAAGGCCATCGGCTACATCTTCACGATCCACATCCCGATCATGCTGACGGCGCTGCTTGCGCCCTTGCTGCATCTGAACCCGGCGCAGCTCATGCTATTGCCCGCGCATGTGCTGCTGCTGGAGCTCATCATCGACCCGACCTGCTCGATCGTCTTTGAGCGCCAACCGGCAGAGCGCGATGTCATGCGGCGGCCCCCCCGCGACCCGCGCGAGGGCATCCTGTCACGCGCGGTGCTGGTCAAGAGCCTGCTGCAAGGCCTCTGTGTTTTTGCGGCGAGCTTTGGGCTGTACTACTACAGCCTGAAAACGGGAGCAAGCGCCCCGGTAGCGCGCGCAATGGGGCTCTGCGTGGTGTTTCTGGCCAACCTCTTTTTGGTGCAGGTCAACAGCTCTAACACCGCGCCGGTTACGGCGAACTTCAGGTACTTGTTCGGCGACCGTGTGATTGGCATCGTCAACATCGCAACGCTGGTGGGCATTGCGGCCATACTCTACACCCCGCTGGCCGGGCTCTTCCAGCTGGCGCCGCTGAGCCCAGCGCGAATGCTTGCGGTAATCGCTGCTGCCGCCCTCTCAGTCTTCTGGTACGAAGCCGTAAAAGCCATCCAGCGCCACCGCCGCACAAAGTGGTAATAAGCTACATTAATTCATGTTAGCTTTGGCACGGGAAACTGCTCTGCATCAATGCGCGCGTCTGACCCGCCAAGAGACCCGCATTAATGTATGCGCTTGGGGCTGCCAACAGACCCGCATCAATGCGTAGGGCGCGACGACCCGGCGCGTCGCTCGTTTGGGCTGGCAAAAGATCCCCATCAATGCGCGACGCCGCAATCCAGCCGTTGACTATTTGAATTGTTTTATCTGAACGTAAAGCTTTATAATAAGATTTAATAAAAAACTCGATATTGAAATTAAAATTCTAAAATAGATGAAACGGAGAGAGAAAGATGGATAGCGATAAATCCCTCCTTTTGCTAAAAAGTAAAAAGAATCACCCCTTCTTAGCGCTCTGTCTATCGATGGTAGCGATTGGCATCGCTGCCGAGCTTATTTATGTAACCAGTGGGCGTTTCAGTGCTGCAGGAAACGCTACGCTACAGCTGATTCCTCTGGGGATTTTGCTTTACGGGCTACTTGAACATTTCTACCCACAGTTTTGTCGCGCCTATCGTGGCCTAGCGCCGATTCTTTTGCTGATATACAGTATCGGGATGCTTGCATTTCAAGGGACGTCGTTTTTGATCGTCCTATCTGTCGGGTTTGGTATTATTATTGGACTATTTGTTTGTGCGGTGCTGGTGAGTTTCCTTGAAAGTGGCGACGCGCGAAACCGGGGGCTGAAAATCGGCATTTCTGCAAGCCTCTATTCTCTTGCGATATATCCCTTCAAACTTGGTTACCAATTTTTATCGGCGCTTCTTCCAAAGACACCCATCACTACGATAGGGTTTCTTATCTTGGTGGTGCTTTTATCTGCGGCGTTTTATTTTTGGCCAAAAAGCAACGAAGACGTAGGGAGTCCAGATCCATTGGAATCGAGAGTTTTGGCTTCGCGTAGTCTGGGTCTTTTATTGGTTGGGCTCACCATCCTGGTTCTTTTGGGACAGGTGATGAATTCAGGAACGTTAGAAAAGCAAGGGGGGACAGCAAGCATACCGTTCCTTTATTTGGTCATTATCATTTTGCGCATTCCCTTTGGCGCTCTTTTAGGGTATTTGATAGATAAGCGATTCAGTATACTGAACATGGCTATCCCGATTGTTTTGCTGGTGTTGGGCTGCCTTCTGCCCCTTTTTCTTTACGGGGACTCTCCGGGAAACAATATGGCTTATCTATTGCTCAACCTTGGGGTAAAAGGCTGTGTGTTTCTTATCCATATTCTTTGTATGATCGCGGCTGCGCGGCGTTCGCATAAGGGCTTCATTGCAGGCTTGGGCTTGCTCGTGTATTTTTCCAGTGAGGGCTTTTTAAACTTGCATGTGCTGGGGCTTTCAGTGGCAGACTTTGCCAGGCGGGCAGAGTTTCTGTTGCCGTTAACCATTATCCTTTTTGCGGTTTTGGTATTTGTGCTTCTGATTTTCCTGGATGCTTTGCCGCAGAAGAATCAGCCGGAAGTTACTGAACATAAGCAAACTGTTTTAACAAAAACCTCGTTTACCGGTCGAGAATTAGAGGTCGTGCAATTGCTTGCCAACAGTAAAGGCACCGAGGAGATCGCTGCAGTAATGGGCGTTAAGACAACCACGGTGCAAAACCATGTCAATTCGCTCTTATCAAAAACAGGTTCAAGAAATCGCATTATGCTGGTTAATAAGTTCCGCAACGGCGAACTTTAAGCAAGCAGCTTATGTAATTCTCCCAAATACGACCAGCGGAGCCTTTTTTGATACAGGTGAAATCACCTGAATTTGCTAATTCCGAAAATCAGGTGATTTCACACTGTTCAGATAACCTCTTTTCTTACTACTATATCTGTGTAAAAGAGTTCGTCTAAGGAAGGATAGCTCATGAAGAAAACAAATCAGTTGTCGGTGCCTACATTTGACGAGGGCTGTTTTACCAGTCCTTTACGCAGGTTGTTATGTTTTTTCCTTTCTGCCGTTCTCCTTCTGGCGCTCATTCCTGCTTCTGCTGTGGCGGCTTCACATGAGAGCACTGCTGTTCCTTCTCAGGAAGCTTCCACCCCTCCTCTTGGCTCAGGTGAAGCTACCTATACTGCTCCCGCTGACGCTATTCCTGATCCTGCCGCTGTTGTAAAACCTCAAGTTAAGGATCCCCATGCTAAACGTGTGCGTGAGATCATCGAAGAGCGTACTGCTACGACTAAGACCTATGAGCTTTCTGATGGTCAGCGACAGATAGTAGCTTCCACAGGAGATATTCATTACAAAGGCGATCATAATCAGTTTGTAGACATTTCGACGAACTTAGTTGCATCAGGTTCTGATTCTCCGGTTGGCGCTGTTACGACCCTTTCCACTGAAAATAAGACATCCTTTTCTGCCTCAGGAACAGGAGCGGCAACTATATCGGCGGACACAACGTCATCTGCTCCCTATAGCGTCTCCTTCACCTATTGCGGACAACAACTTTCTTCACCTTTAACGTTGGGTGACACTGCCGTCTACCTTGACCCGACAGGCAACACCACCCTGCAATATCAAGCGCTTTCAGGCGGAGTAAAAGAGACCCTGCTCCTTAATACCCCCACTACTAAAAACACCTATGACTTCAGGCTTGATTTCTCAGGACTGAGTCTTAAGCAAGATAAAGGTACGTGGGAGTTAGTCAAAGCAGACGGCAGCGTCGCTTATTTGCTGTCTGATCTGGTTGTAGAAGATTCAGGCACAGGACAAGCGGGCAGTAGCATCTGTCCCAACACTTCCTGGGAGCTCCTGTCTTCTTCTGCGGCTTCTGCTCGTTTTCGGGCTACTATTAATGAAGACTGGCTCGGCTCAAAAGACCGTGCATGGCCGGTAAAGATCGATCCAACGGCTACCGTTGCGGTGGCTGCAGATGCCTGCGTCAACTCGGTGAGCCCCACTACCACGCTTCATCAAACAGAACTTCTTGCTGGCTGTACTACCTCAACGGGCAATAAATACCGTAGCTATATCACCTTTGATGCTCTGCCTAATCTGGCGGGGGTCTCAGTCAGCAAAGTCACCTTCAGCGCTTATCAAACCCGCTGTTTCACTACGGCTGCTGCTACAAGCTATCTTGCTCAGGCGTCAGCTGCTATTCCTACCAACGTAAACTGGAACAACAAACCAGCGATGTCTTCGGCGATTGCTTCGACATCTATTACCGGAACAAGCCTGTGGGCCACCTATGACATCACATCAACGCTTACCGGCCCGCTTACCTCAGGTACAGCTTTCTATGGGCTGGTGCTCTATGAGTCCGAGGCAACACCGCTTACTAATAACTGGCATGCTTTTTCTTCTGTGGCTGGCGGCAATGCCCCTTATATCACGATCACCTGCTCCTCTCTGGTGCAGCCCGTAAAGAACCTGTCCGCTACAACTTCAGCCAGTGGCGCCTACTTCAAAGAGACCGACAAGAACAAAGATGGCGTTGCTGATAACAAAAACGACTATCCTGATGCCGGCAGGGGGTCGGTCAAGCTCTCATGGAGCGCTGACTCTCACGCAACGGGTTATCATATCTATACCTATGATGGGGTAAGCTATCGTCAGGTAGGGACTACGCTCGGGCGCAATAACATCACCTGGTCAACGTCTGGCGCAGGCTTATATCCCACCGATACTACCGTAGCTGGCTATGGGGCAGATGGAACTTATGCCGGTAACCCCTACACAGCAGGCCAAAGTCCCAGCCCTGCAACCAGAGTCTCATCTGCTACGCTTACCTATCCAGCAGGAACCCCTTATACCACCGGAACCAACGGGGGTTCCGGAGGTTCCGGAATTGTTGTGCCTGATGGCAAGTACATCTATGTCAAAGCCTGGGGCGCCTACAAAGGACCTGCCAAATGGGTACGCTTTACCCAGACAAACTATCCAAACGCAAAACCTGCCTATGGAAGTCCCGTTATCTTAGGCACTACAGACAGCGTTCCGCAGTCTCTTGGCGCCTTTGTACTTAACGGGGTCCTCTATGACGGCGCCATCACAGCATCAACAGCAAACGCTACCACTATCGCTGCCTACGCGGAATCAACCTTTGAAAGTACTACAGCGCGTCGCTTAAGCTTCACTTTTGATAAACCTTTGCTCAGCTATAGTGCGGGTACTGATATCGCAGCAGGAACTACTGGCTATGGGGTGATGCTTACCAGTGATGGCGCCCATATCTATTCAGTAGGCAAAGTGGGTCAGGGATTCAGCGTGCGTCAATACAACGATACCGGGCACTTCGAAAAGGACTGGAGTATCTCTGTAGCAAACACCACAGCCTTTGGAAGCTTTGACAGCGTGACCTCCGATGGATATAACCTCTATCTGATGGAATGGACGAGCACTAACCTTGCGCGTACCTACAAAGTCTCGCTATCCAGCCACTTGCTTACTGATTCATGGCTCCAGTCAGACCAGGCTACCAAGTGCATGGTGTCGTTTAGCTATGACGCAACCTCCAAGCGCTTTATTGGCGGCAACCTCTCAAGCGGAACCAATGTCGATACCTTTGCAGGATCCGGACTTGATCTGCGTGATAACCCTAATGCGATCTATCGCAAATCAAAGACGACCACCTATCAAAACAACGTCAACTACTGGTTCAGGGTAGCGGCCTATGACGCCAATGGAGAGACCGCCGTCTATTCTGCGAGTGTGGTATCGCCCACGCTGGATAACCGTACCGTCAGAGTGTCTGATAATCCCAACCCGGGCTATACGCAGTTAGGAACTGTTGCAGGGCAATCTGTTGAGGCCGCAGAGGGCAGAGCGGCTACCCGTATCATCTCTGACGACCTTACGATCGCTACCTATGGTCCTGCTGCCGCAGTAAGCCGTACCTACCTCTCAGATATGGCTTCTACCTCAAGCTATCTTCCTAAAGGCTGGCGTTTTAGCTTTGAGCAGAATATGACTACGCTTTCTACGGGTGCTGTACAGTATACGGATGGCGCCGGAACGGTCATTCTCTTTGCTCAGGACCCCAAGAACACGGATACCTACCTCTCACCTGCCGGCATGTTCTCGACACTGACAAAAACAAGTTCAGGGTTCACTTTAAAGGATGCCGATGGAGCCCAGCATCTCTTTGGATCTGACGGAAAGATCACTTCAGATTGTGATCGCAATAACAACAAAACTACCTACAGTTATGGATCGGGAGGAGCTATCATCACGGCTGCCAATGGGCAGAAGTTGGAGCTGGCAAAGGACTCTGCAACAAGCTATACCCTCACCTTAGAAGGCGTATCTGCTTCAAAGACCTTTACCTATGCAATCAGTGGCAACAATATGACCGTGACTGAATATGAAGGCAGCCCACGGGAAGTCACCGACACCTTTACTTCAGATGCTTCCGGGCGCATCACCTCTGTCAGCAGGGGACAAGACAGCGCTACGATCACTTACGGTACCGCTTCAGTGAGCTTTGCTCATACCACTTCAGGCGCCCCGCCTGCTCCTGCTACCATGACCTATTCCAAGCGCTCAACCAATGTGGGCCAGGCTGTATTGGACAAAGGCTCGGCCACAGCTCAAGGTGGCTTTGCTGCCGGGCAAGAAAGACAGGTATTTCTTACTGATCCAACAGGGCAGGAGATATGGGCGTCTGCTTCGGTCGACCAGCTTTATGGAACAAATACCAGTTACAATGCCTACAACCAGGTCATCGTGACTAAAGACCCGGTATCTGCATCTGCCGATGGGCTTACCTTTACTAATTGCCCCGCTTCAGTAGGGGTGGCAGGCGCCACCAAGTCAGATTATGACAGCAGGGGAAATCAGACTTACGCTCTCGACAAGGCAGGGCTTGAGACCTGGTACTACTACAACAGCGCAAACGACCTGATTAAGATGATCGATAACGCCCGAGCTGTGACCTGGAATGACGTTGACAGCAAAGGAAACATACTTGTGACAGAAAAGCTGATTGCTGCCAATGGGGCGCGCAAGCGCACTGAATACAGCTACAACACCCAAGGCTTTACTACTCAGGAAAAGACTGCCCTCTCTAAGAATGCTGATGGTTCCTATATCTTCGATATCAAGGATTACTCAGACTTCGCTTGTGACGGGAACTCCCAGAAAACCATTGAGCATTCAGTGCAGCTGGCAACAAGCGCTACGCCGCAAGATATCACCACGAGCTGCGCCATTGATGACTGTGGCAACAGACTCTCAAATACTGATGGGCGCGGGATTATCACCGATACCTCGACCTATGACGTTGCAGGCTCTCTGCTTACCTCAACAGATAAGACCGGGCTTGTTACTACCAATGTTTATGACAACTTGGGTAATGTGACCGAAACTTACCAGCTACCTTCTGGTTCGTCTGTCAAATCAAATTGGACAAAGACTACCTACGACGCACAAGGAAACACTCTTACTGCTTCAAGTCTTGATAGTGCGGGAACAGCCGTTGAGATCACGACCATGACTCATGACGTTCTTGGGAGAGAAGCTGTTTCAGACTCAAATTCGGAGCAAGGCGCAAGTGTTACGACCTGTGACCTGGCAGGAAACGTTATTCAAGCCAAATCCGAAGGAACTCTTGACGGAGTGACTACAACGACCAAATATGATGCATCTGGTCAAGAGATACAAAGCAGCAATGTGCTTGGCACGACTACTACCCCGTATAGCGCGCCAACTACAACAACCTATAACGCAGCCGGAAACGTTACCTCAACTAAAACCACGGGGCAACCTGATCAGAGCACGACCTATGATGTTTCGGGTAATGCTATAACACAAACAAATGGTGGCGTGACTGATACCTGCGACTACGATCTGGTTGGCAACGTTATCTCCGATAAGCAAAGCGCCTCTGGCAAGCCTGATATAACGACTGTCTCTACCTATGACTTAGCTGGTCGCTTGCTTACCACAAAAATGGGAACGCAGACGGCTACTACCAATATCTACAATGTACGCGGAGATATTCTCTCAAAAACTGACTTTGATAGCGTTACTACTACTTACAGTTATGATAGGGCGGGCAACCAGCTTACCGAGAAAGTCGGAGCCGATGATCCTACTACTACGACCTACGATAATGCTTCAAGGGTAACCAAGCAGGTCAATCCCGATGGCACAGAGGTTGACTATACTTACGATGGCCTTTCAAGAATAACTGAGCAAAAGGAACTGAAAGACACAGTGGTGCTCAAAGATATCGCCACTACCTTTGACAGCGCAGGGCGCCCCAGCGTAATCGATGAGTCAGTATCTGGTTACAAGCAGGCTTTTACCTACCAAAACACAGGGGCAGGAATC
The DNA here is from genome assembly GCA_009781115.1 of Coriobacteriia bacterium. Lineage (GTDB taxonomy): Bacteria > Actinomycetota > Coriobacteriia > WRKU01 > WQUG01 > WQUG01. The sequence goes on along the minus strand of WQYT01000001.1, from coordinate 30,311 downwards.
AACGCGCAGACGGTAACGACTAAGACTGAGACTTACGCTGACGGCACAACACAGACAAGCATTGTCAACGGAGCGCTTCTTGCTTCTGATACGCTTACTCCTAAGTTTGGTTCAAGTCTAAGTGCTGCAAACACCAGCTATGACGAGGGTGGAAGACCGACTGCCAGAAGCGTTGGCGCCCAAAGCTCTCAGCTTAGCTATGACAGTCAGGGTAACCTGACAGGCGACACTAATCTTTCTGCACCAGGACAAAAAACATATACTTATGATGCTAATGACTCAAAGTTGACATCTTCAAGCTATAGCCGCTTAGGTGCTCAGTCTGCCAGCTATACCTACTCGGCAGACAGAACCCAGCTTGCCTCGGCAAAAGTGAGCGGTACTACAACGGCTTATGCTTACAATGCGACAACCGGAGATATTACTCAAGCAGGCGCGACAAGTTACTCTTATGATACGGCAGGAAGGCTTGCCGGACGTACTTCAAGTAGCGGTGGCTTTATAGTATCGACAGCGTTTTCTTTTAACTATGACGGGCTTGGCAGAAGAATATCAGATGACCATGGGGTCACCTATGGCTGGTCTGGTCAGAGACTGGTTTCAGGATATTATGGCGGTACCGGGCCTGCGAAGTTCACCTGCGCCTATGACGCAGAAGGCCAGAGGCTTTCAAAGACGGCAGGAAACAATACTACCAACTACCTCTATGACGGTACCAAGCTTGTCTCGCTAGCCGCAAAATCTTCTACAGAGACTCAAAGCATCATCTATCTGTATGGATCAGGCTCAACACCCGTTGGGGCTTGCTACAGCACTACTACGACTGCGACGACAGCTCCAGTAAACTTCGAGATTGTCAGTGATGCCAGAGGAGACGTACGCGAGCTTAGAGACACCAATGGGGATACCTTTGCTCGCTACGACTATGACGCTTTTGGAAACATTACTTCCGACACAGAATTTGCAACATCGCTTATTGCCCTTGATCTGGCTCAGCAGATATCAGCAGCACAACCTCTGCGTTATGCGGGCTATGTTTGGGATGCTGAGGCTGGCTTGTACTATTGCAGCCAACGCTACTATGACCCGACCACCGCAAGCTTCATCAGCCGCGATCCTGTCAAAGCAGACGGCGAGAAGAGCCCGTATATGTATTGTGCGGGAGAGCCGGTGGGCGGTACGGATCCGAGCGGGCTTGATTCCACGGTGAGATATGGTAGTCAAGGAGCAACTGTAAAAAAGCTTCAGAGGAGATTGAATACCTTTACAGTACGGGGTTCAAACGGCAAGGCTTTGGCAGAGGATGGTATTTTTGGGACAAATACGCTAGCTGCGGTAAAGAAATTCCAATCGATGAATGGGTTGATTGTTGATGGGATTGTTGGACCAAAAACATGGGGATGGATTAATGAGCCTACCGCTAATTTTAATTGCTATTCATATGCTATGAATATCCATTCAGGTTGTAAATATCCTAATGATTCTTTATCTACTGTGGAAAATTTTCGAAAAACAGTCATCAAACAAGTAGGTAGTAGCAAAGCAAGAGCAATCTCAGGCAAAAACGCTTCAACATATAGTAACGAATATCGAATCGCAATAAGAGTATGTTCGTTTGATTTTCATTTTATGAAACAAGATACTCATGGCTATGGCTATTGGTCAGAAAAACATGGACATATCTCAAGTCCGATATCCGAAATTCAGTATCATAATTTTAGCGTGAATCCCGATGTATGGGGTAAGAATTATGGAAACAATGGCGGAATAATTTACAATAGCAAGACGCTTTATTTAGCGATAAAATTTAAGCGGCAATAGTGCGTTTTCTCGATAAAGGCTGTAGAGTATTGGTGTTAATATACGCTTTGCCGAACGTGACAGATGGGATGGTGTGAAATGTTTGATGGTGCGGGAAGCGAACTGGAGCAAGAGTTGTTCCGTAAGACGAGATATCGTGGCGGTGTGATTGTGAAAATTGCAAGAACGGGAGCCATAATTATTTTACTGTTGATGATACTTTCATCTGGATGTGGAGGCCCGGGCAAAGACAACAGGGCAGAGAAGAATCAGGTGTCAAATGAAAAACAGAAAAGCGAATCTATAGAATCTACTGTGTCAACACCAACTGTTGCGAGAGATCCTAATCGGGCATTGTTGGCCTCTCGGGAGAGTAAAACAAATATACTCGGTCTTATGCGGAAGATAACATTCGAAGGTGCGTTTGATTCCGCGGGTCATGAAGTCACGCTCAATGACGTGCGGAGTTTTGTATCTGTCTCTCAATTACGACCTTTCAGTATAAGTGATGGGCCGTATAGTGGCTCATGGGCTTACAGCGCGCATGATAGCTTGTCTGGTGGGCGTCTTTTTGTATTTTACACTCAAGCAAGCTCTGGCGAATACCAAGCGGCTGGTTGTATGTTTGTCGGAAAGACACTACGTTTTCGGGATTTTGACACTTTTGTGAAAGGAAGCTCCACCCTCGTGGATGTCGAAAGGGTTGACCCCGCAACAAAGATCAACTTTTTTGATTGTGACGCAGCAACGCCAAATTACTATGTTCAAAATATAAGCATAGCGGTGTTTTCCCCAGAATATCGATGCTATTCTGCACATGTGACAAGAGACGGCATTGTAGATATCGCGTATAAAAAAGAAAGACAGAATTTTGTGGTAGGTGATATCTACGAAACACCAGATGATAGAGTTGCCTCAATAAACCCAAAAGACTGGCCTTAATCAATACCTGTTAAGCATGATAATAATTGGGAGGCAACCACATGAAAAAGAAACGGGTATCATACAAACGCAATAAATGGATTGTTGTTGCAATAGCGATAGTCGTTCTTGCTGCAGGCGCTCTTACTGCCTATCTGCTTCTGCGCCAACATACAAAGACAGTAGCTCAGGTCAATGGGGTGGCTATTACGCAGGCAGATATTGATCAGCAGACTGCTTTCCCACTTTCGCAGACTCCCGATATCTTTGATGCTAATGGAGGAGCGGCAAGTAAGCAGGATGTTGATCAGCGTAATCTGAATGCTGCTATCAACCAACAGCTTTTATTGCAGGAAGCCAAGAAGCAGGGGATTAAAATTTCTGGCAAAGTTATTGATGCAGCGTATAGCTCGCTGGCTAAAAGCTATGGTACTGACGCTCAATTGCAGGATAAACTCAAGCAGGCAGGAATGACAGAGGCGCAACTCAAGACCGCTGTTGCTGATAACCTGACGATAGCTGCGCTTACCAAATCCCTTGTTCCTGATTCTTCAGCTTCTGACGCAAAGCTGCAAGCCTACTATAACTCGCATAAGGATCGCTATGCAGGAGCCGGGAGCTTTGAAGAACTGAAAGATGAAATCAAGGCAGACTACCTTAACGATGCTCGCTCAACGGCTATAGATGCGCTGGTGGCACAGCTTGTGAAGAACGCCAATATCAAGAAGTGACTTAGATATGCCTGTCTCATTTAATGATGTCATCACTACTTATGACGGTCAGGGCAACCTGAAATTCGCTAAAGCGACTGCTTATGGTTACTCAGTTCCTATGTTTCGTTATAATAAGCTTCTGCATATGTTTTTAGAGAGGTTTCCAATGTTAGGTAAAAGAGAAGGTAGTTCGAAATCAGGTAGTATTGAGCATGCTGGTGATTGCGATACTATTCAGCAGAAGGAGCTTTCGTCTGTATTTGAGAGATTTGCTTTGCCTGCTGTTTTTGGTACCGCTGCCTTTCTTTGCATGATTTTTCTTCATGTTGCGTTCGACCTATTTCAAGTTGCCACGCTGCCCGGTTCAGTTTTTGTATTTCCGACGTTTGCATATGTATTAGGCGGTCTTGCTGTTTTTACTATTGGGTTTGTTTTTGGAACAAGCATTATTTGCAAACCGTATCCTTTGAGCTGTTTGGTAGGCAGCATTGTCGCCTTCATTTGCCGTTTTGCTTGGTCGTTTCATATAATTGTTGAAGACCTCAATTATTCAGGCCTGATTCTTACTATTAAGGAGGCCATTGTGTCCTATTGGCCCCATTATCTACTTTTCTTTGGTTGCGTGTTTGCGTTGTGCATAGTTATCTTTAACAGGAAAAGAGAAAAACCAATATCTCTCAATCGACCTACCTATCATGCTCTCGTAATCGCTGCGGCTATCTTTGTTATTTTGAGTTTCATTATTATCAATTTCGTATTACGTGAAAGAATCCCAGTGTAGTTATTTTCCTTGTGCGGTCATGATGAGCGTCAATGTGCAGGAACTACCGTGCTCGCAGTGATGAGGGGTGGATGCTTTATACTCTAGAGTATGGAATTTCCTCTTTTGACAGAGCTTTTTGATGCTGTAACTCCGCTGGTGGTGATGGTCAGTGGCGGGGGGGACTCGGTCGCTTTGCTGCGGCTTTTGGCGGGCGGCGCTTTTGGCGGGCGGACGCCGGCGCCGGACCGCGTTCGTGTGCTGCATGTTAATCACGGGTTGCGTGGCGCTGCGGCTGATGGGGACGAGGCGTTTGTGGCTGAGCTCTGCGACCGGCTGGGCTATGCCTGCGTGCTGCGCCATCTTGACGTGGGCGCGCGGGCTGCAGAGGAGAAGCGCAACGTTGAGGACCTGGGGCGCGAGCTGCGCTACACCGCGGCAGATGAGCTCTGCGATGAGCTGTGCGCGGCGTTGGACGCGGACCCGCAAGCCGGGCGCATTGCCACCGCTCACACACTTGATGATCGTGTTGAGACCTTTTTTGAGCGGGCGCTTTTTGGCTCCGGGACGGGTGCGCTGGCTTCAATCCGTCCTGAGCGTGGGCGCATTGTGCGGCCGCTGCTGCGCTGCGACCGCACATCGCTGCGCACGTACCTGCAGGCACAGGACCAGGACTGGTGCGAGGACGCGACCAATACTGATACTACCCGGACCCGCGCGTTTATTCGCGCGCGGATCGTGCCGGCTGCAGAGGAGCTTGCCCCGGCGTTTCGCGCTAACCTTGAGCGCACGATGGACCTGCTGGCAGAAGACGATGCGCTGCTTGATGAGCTGGCCGCTGGCTTTGTGCGGGACTTCTGCGATGCGCAAGAGCAGGATGAGGGCCAGCGCCTGATGCTGGACGCTGACATGCTGGCAACGCTTGACCCGGTCATGATCCGCCGCGTCCTGCGCCGCGCGCTGCTGGATGCCTTTCCGGCGGAGGCTTCGCGCCTGCCCCAGGCGCGCTACCTTGAGCTGGCGGGCGCGCTGACCGCTGCCAGCTATCAGGCCGATCTGGGCCGGGGGCTGCGGGCAAAGCGGGCCCCCCATGCGCTCATCATCGAAAAGCTCCCTATCTGGCGGCGCGGGGAGTAGCGGGTGAGGGGGGCGGACGGGGTCCGGACGGACGGCGCGGGGGGAGTGTCGGCTGACGCTACAGCACCCTGCGGTTCCGGACGGGTGGCGCGCCGGGTCTCCGCGCGCTACGCATGAGTTGGGGCTCGGTGCCAAGTACCGGAGGCATGGGGGCCGGGCTCGTTGCCCAGTACCGGAGGCGCGCCGGGTCGTCGCGCCCTACGGATGATTGCCAGCCAAAACATTTCCAGCTAACGCCAGAAGGCATATGCTGGCGCTGTCAGAAAGCACATGCTGGCGTCAGCTGTGACGGCTTTGGCTGGTAGTTGCCCCGTAGGGCGCGACGACTCGGCGCGCCTTGTTCGGGCTGCTTGGTTGCTGAACCATCGCCAGCAAAGGTGTTTACCAGCTAGCGGCAGAGTGGTGACAAAAGCGCGGTGGTAGCTTTTGCCAGGGGTTGCTGTGCTAAGGTAGATACATGCCGCCTCTGGTAAGGCTTCCGGGGGCGCATCCTGTCCGATGAGGAAAGAAGTACTTGTGTCATCTGAATCTCCAGAATTCATTCATCCAACATCTGCGGCTGCGGCTTTTGGTAAGAAGCCCTCGTCATCAGATTCTCCGGAATTCATTCATCCAACACCGGCGGTTGCGGCTTTTGATGAGCAGCCTTCGCCGCACGGCGATCTTACCAGCGTGCTGATCAGCAAAGAGCAGCTCGCCAGTCGTATCGCGCAGATGGGGGCAGACATCACGCAGGATTACGCGGACAAAAACCCCCTGCTCATCGGTGTCCTGAAGGGCGCCGTGTACTTCATGACCGATCTGACGCGCAGGATCGACTGCCCGCTGACCATGGACTTCATGGCGGTCTCCAGCTATGGGGATGCGCACCGGAGCTCCGGCGTGGTGCGCATCATCAAGGACCTCAATGAGCCGGTTACCGATCGCCATGTCATCATCTTAGAAGACATCCTCGACACCGGGCTGACGCTTAAGTATCTGGCGCGCAACTTCCACGGGCGCGGCGCGGCCAGCATTGCCATTGCAACGCTGCTGCTTAAGGAGGGCACGCAGGCGGTCCCTCTTGACGTGCAATATGTAGGTTTCACGATTCCGGATGCTTTTGTTGTAGGATATGGGCTGGATTATGCGCAGCACTACCGTAATCTACCTTATATCGGGATATTAAAACCAGCGCTCTACGCCGAGTAAATCGGGGGCAAGACCCGGGCGGCGCAGCGACGCTATTAAAGGAGTCACATCGTTGAACAGCAAGAAAAAAAATCTCGGAATCACCTTCCTCTATCTGGTCGGGTTACTCGTCTTGATGATTGTTGTCGTCAACCGGGTGAACTCGGCCAATACGCAGCCCACTAAGCTTTCGACCGGGGCGTTTATGGTCGCGGCAAAGCAGGGGCGGATCAAGAGCGCTGAATACAAGCCCAACGCGGGCACGCTCTCGGGCCAGTACTGGGCAACAACCGCGGACCAGAAAGAAGATAAGGGCGTCAAGAAATTTACCTCAACCTGGGCGGGCGCCGACTCGTTTACCACCTTTGCGCAGGATAACCTGAGCGGCAAATTCTCGGTCAACAACGCGGACACCAACGCAGTCTGGAGCATCCTGGGGCAGATTGTTTTGCTGGCGATCGTTGGCGGGGTGCTGCTCTTTTTCATCTTCAAGATGCAGGGCGGCAATGCGCGCATGATGAACTTTGGGCGCGCGCGCACCAAGATGACCGATCCCCAGAAGCAGAAAGTCACGTTCAAAGACGTGGCCGGCGAGGAGGAGGCCGTTGCGGAGCTGGGCGAGATCAAGGACTTCCTGTCTTTGCCCGAGCACTTCCAGGCCCTGGGCGCCAAGATCCCCAAGGGCGTGTTGCTGGTGGGCCCTCCCGGCACGGGAAAGACCCTGCTGGCGCGCGCCGTGGCGGGCGAGGCCGACGTGCCGTTTTTCAGCATCAGCGGTTCTGACTTTGTCGAGATGTTTGTGGGCGTGGGCGCCTCGCGCGTGCGCGACCTCTTTGAGCAGGCCAAGGCCTCTGCCCCCTCGATCATCTTTGTTGACGAGATCGACGCCGTGGGCCGCCAGCGCGGTACCGGGCTGGGCGGTGGCCATGATGAGCGCGAGCAAACCTTAAACGCGCTGCTGGTAGAGATGGACGGCTTCGAGCCGCAGGATAACGTCATCATGATCGCGGCGACCAATCGCCCCGACGTGCTTGACCCCGCGCTGCTGCGTCCGGGGCGCTTTGATCGCCAGATCGTGGTCGATCGTCCTGACCTGCGGGGCCGCGAGGAGATACTGAAGATTCACGCAAAGAATAAGCCGCTTGCCGATGAGGTCGATCTGGGCGTCATCGCACGGCGTACGCCGGGCTTTACAGGCGCAGATCTGTCCAACCTGCTTAACGAGGCCGCGCTGCTTGCGGCGCGCGCCGGCAAGAAGAAGGTCACTCAGGTAGAGATCGAGGAAGGCTCAGACCGCGTCATGATGGGCCCGGAGCGCAAGAGCCGCCTGATCTCTGACGCAGAGAAAAAGACCATCGCCTACCATGAGTCGGGTCATGCGATCGTGGGCCATCGCCTGCCAAACTCTGACCCGGTCCACAAGGTCACGATCATCCCCCGCGGCGGCAGCCTGGGCTCGACCTGGCAGCTGCCCACGGAGGACCGCTTCCTGCAGTCAAAGGCAGAGATGCTTGACGACATCGCCGTGCTCCTGGCCGGGCGTGCCTCTGAGGAGATGTCCATCGGCGACGTGACCACGGGCGCCTCCAACGATATCGAGCGCGCCAGCAAACTGGCCCGCGACATGGTGACGCGCTTTGGCATGAGCGATGCGCTGGGGCCGCGCGCCTTTGCAGAGCAGAGCCACGACGTCTTTTTGGGCCGCGACCTGGCGCAGCACAATGACTACAGCAATGAGACCGCGACGATCATTGATACCGAGACCGCGCGTATCATCGACGAGGGCTTTGCCAAAGCTCGGGGCATCCTGAAGAAGGACCATGACATGCTTGACCTGATGGCGCAGCTGCTCATCGAGCGCGAGACGCTCGAAGGCGACGCCCTGAAGGCTGTCTTTGAAGGCCGCTGGGAGGAGTTTTTGGCAGAAGAGCAGGCCAAAGCCAAAGCCGCCCAGGATAAGAACAAGCCAAAGGACACGCCGTCTGTGGACAGCGCCAGCAGCGCTGATGCGATTGCGGACCTGCCGTTGCCGCCTTCAACAGGCGCTGTTGCCCCCGTGGGAGCCTGATGTCTTTTGATAGGGACAAAATTGCTGCGGGCGTGCGCCTGATTCTTGAGGGAATAGGCGAGGACCCAGATCGCGAGGGGCTGCAGAAAACGCCCGCCCGTGTGGCCGATATGTATGCAGAGATTTGCTCCGGGATGGAGCTTTCTGCAGCGCAGCCACTTTCTGTTACTTTTGACGAGGGTCATCAGGAGATGGTGCTGGTGCGCGACATCCCGCTCTACTCCCTCTGCGAACACCATATGGCGCCGTTTTTTGGCGTGACCCACGTGGCCTACATCCCTGGCGCCGACGGCAGGGTCTGCGGCCTGTCAAAGCTGGCCCGGGTCGTCGATATCTTTGCGCGGCGCCTGCAGGTCCAGGAGCGCCTGACCTCGCAGGTCGCAGACAGTCTGGTCGAGTATCTTCATCCGGCGGGAGTGCTTGTGGTTGTTGAGGCCGAGCACCTCTGCATGTCGATGCGCGGCGTGAAGAAATCGGGCTCGAAGACGATCACGTCTGCGGTCAGGGGGGCGTTTCAGACTGACGCCCGCACGCGCGCGGAAGCTATGGCGCTGATCGGCCCCCGCTAAGGGGCCCTGCAGCGAGGCGTCCATGTCTGACGGTAGCCCGGCTTCTGTTCCGGCTCCGGTCCCGGATGCAACTTCAGCTTCGGCTTCGGCGGTAGTTCCGGATCCAGCCCCAGCGGCAGTGGCAGCGGCAGTTCCAGATTCCGCTCCAGCCCCAGCGGCAACCCCGGTGTATTTCGGGGATGACCCTGAGCCGGAGCAGGTCGATCTTTCGTCGGTGCGCCTGGTGGGCATCGTTAACGTTACTCCGGATTCATTTTCTGATGGCGGGCAATACGTTGCGCCGGATGCTGCTGTTCGCCACGGTCTTGACCTGCTGTGCGCGGGTGCAGACGAGCTTGATGTGGGTGGGGAGTCAACGCGCCCGGGGGCGACGCCAGTCGATACGGGTGAGGAGTGCGCGCGCGTCCTGCCTGTCATTGAAGGTCTGCGTGTGGCAGGCGTAACGGCGCCCATCAGCGTTGACACCTTTCACGTTGCAACCGCCCGTGCTGCTCTGGCCGCAGGCGCCGATGGCATCAATGACGTCACCGGCTTTAAAGACCCGGAGATGCGCGCACTGGCAGCAAAGACAGCCGCCCGCTGCATCCTGATGCACGCCGCAGCTCGGCAAGACCTGGCGGCGTCAGCAGACCTCCTCCTGGCGCAGGCTTCTCTGCTGCAACGCGCCGGTGTCGCCCGCGGGCGCATCGCGCTCGATCCGGGGTTCGGGTTCACCCCCACGCGCGACGACGACATCTGCCTGTACGGCCAGGCGCCCGGTCTCATCGACTGCCTCCGCTCCAAAGGCTACTCCACCTACGTCGGCCTGTCGCGCAAGCGCTTTCTCGCCACACTTTTCGGCGAGGATCGCCCCCCGGAAGAGCGCGACCAGGCAAGCGCTGAGCTCTCCGCCGCGCTCGCGGCTGCGGGCGCGACCTGGCTGCGGGTGCACGACGCCGCTGCCACGCGCGCCCAGCTTACTCGCCTGGCCACGCAACCGGCGCAGACTGCCTATGTGGCGCTCGGCAGCAATATCGAGCCACGCGAAGACCATCTGCGCGCTGCGCTGCGCTTCCTGCAGACGCTCCCGGCGACCACCCTGACCGCCACTGCTCCCCTCTACGTCAGCGAGCCTGCCTACTACGAAGACCAGGCGCCGTTTTACAACACGGTCGTGCGCCTGGACACGCGCCTGGGGCCGCGGGCGCTGTTTGCCGGGCTGCAGGCGGCTGAGCGCCTGGCGGGGCGGATAAAGACTACTCCCAACGGTCCTCGCATCATCGACCTGGACTTGCTCTCCTATGGGAATGTCATTCTTGAGACAGACGCGCTCACGCTGCCGCACCCGCGCATTGCGCAGCGCGCTTTTGTGGTTGAGCCCCTGCTTGCCCTGGAGCCTGATTACCGTTTCCCAACGGGCGCGCGCTTAACTCGTGAAGCTGAGCGTTACGGCGCTATCATAGAGGTTCACCCCGCGCTTCTGCCGGACGCATTGCCCGCCTGTTTTTGACGGGCGCAGGCCCGTGCGGTCAGGGTCAGGAGCGCTGATCCCGATTGATCAAGGAGCTGCCATGCAGAGATTTGCCGCCACGACATTTGCCCAGTACAAAGCCCAGGGAAAGCGCATCGTTATGTGTACCGCTTATGATGTGGCGCAGGCGCGCATCGTGCAGGCGTCAGGCATTGACGCGATACTTGTGGGCGACTCGCTCGGCAACACGATGCTGGGCTATGGCACGACTCTCCCGGTGACGATGGATGACATGGTCCGGGCAACTGCCGCCGTCACAAAAGGCGCCCCGGATACCTTCATCGTCGCCGACCTCCCGTTTATGAGCTACCAGGCTTCATATACCGATGGGATGTATAACGCGGGCCGTCTGATGAAGGAGGGCGGCGCTGGCGCCGTCAAGCTTGAGGGGGCCTTCCCGTTGGCGCTTGATCTGGTCGAGGGGCTGACGCTTGCCGGCGTGCCGGTTGTGGGCCATTTGGGCTTGACCCCGCAGTCGGTCAACGCATTTGGTGGCTTTAAGACTCAGGGCAAGGACGCTCTGGCGGCCGCTAACCTGATAATTGACGCTGAGGCCCTGGCGGCTGTGGGCGTGGTGGCCCTGGTGCTTGAGTGCATCCCGGCCGAGCTGGCGCGCGCTATCACGGCGCGCATCGACTGCGCAACGATCGGTATCGGCGCTGGTCCGGACTGTGATGGAGAGATACAGGTTTTTCATGATCTCTGTGGCGTGGGCGGCGACTTTACCCCGCGCCATGCCCGCCACTTTGCCGAGGGCGCCGAGGTTTTGACGGCTGGCTTGTCTGACTATGTGGCCGCGGTGCGGGAGAAGACGTATCCGGCTGAGGAGCAAACGACTCACGTTGACTCCCAGGTTGTCGCTGACGCGCAGGCCCACGTGGAAGCGCTGTTGGACGGGAGCTTGAGCCCGGACGCTCTTGTGTGACGGGAGCGTGGCAAGGAGCCGCGTGGCAAGGGATTGCGCGTAGTAAAAAAATCGGGTGCTTTGGCACGCCGGTTTGCCGGTGACAAAAGGGGTGACAAAAGGAGTCAGGCCCCTTTTGTCACCTGATGAGAGGACGCATGGACGCATGGATCTGCTGCATACCAAAGAGGAGCTTCGCGCTGTGCTGCGCCAGGTGCGCGCAGACGGCAGCGGCAGGAAGATCGCGCTGGTGCCGACGATGGGCGCGCTTCACGCCGGGCATGGCGCGCTGATCGAGGCGGCGGCGCGCGGCGGCGCTTTTGTGGTGGTGTCGGTCTTTGTTAACCCCACGCAGTTTGCGGCAGATGAGGATCTGGCGCGCTATCCGCGCGATCTGGAACGCGACGCGGAGTTTGCCGCCCGCTCTGGCGCAGACCTCCTGTTCGCCCCCTCCGTTGAAGAGCTTTATAGCGGCCACGCGGCAGAACCCCTGTCGCAGACGACGATCGCCGTAGGAGAGCTGGGCCGTATCTGGGAGGGCGCGCTGCGTCCCACTCACTTTGCCGGGGTCGCCCTGGTGGTTACCAAGCTCTTGTCATTGGTTGGGCCGGAGGAGGCCTACTTTGGGGAGAAAGACTATCAGCAGCTGTGCGTGATACGCCAGCTGGCGTGCGACCTTGACCTGAGCGCGGCCATCATCGGCGTGCCGACGGTGCGCGAACCAGACGGCCTGGCGCTTTCGAGCCGCAACCGCTACCTGGATGCGGGCGCAGGCGCCGGAGCGGGCGCAGGCGCGCGTGCCCGGGCCGGCGTGCTGTTTGCGGCCATCAGCGCGGCCCAGGCCGCCGCCGCCGCAGGCGAGCGTGACGCGCGCCGCCTGGAGGCGGCAGCTGCAGGCGTGCTGCAGGAGGGGGAGGGGGCCCAGACCGATGATCGTGGCGGGCTCCAGATTGGCTACTGTGCGCTGGTTGACCCTGAGACGCTTCAGCCGATTGAGGCTCTGGATGGCCCCGCTCGCCTGCTGATCTCGGTCACACTGGCAGGAGTGCACCTGATCGATAACGCCGAGATAAGGACAGGGGGTGGGACTGAGACAGGGGGACGGTTCTTCTGTCTCATTAATGAGACAGAAGAACCGTCCCCCTGTCTCAGTCCCTGTCTCACCTGTCTCACGGAGGCCTGATGTCGTCCATCCCCGAGATACTGACGCCCATCGCCCCGATCTACTCCTGGATCGCGCATTATTTTCTCCCCTGGGGTCTGCTTGTGCTGCTTGTGCTGACCATCGCAGAGACGATCCCGTTTGTGGGCCTGGTTACCCCTGGCGAGGTCATCATCGCGGCCGCCGCCTTTGTGGCGGTTGGTCAACACGTGTCGCTTCTGTGGGTGTTTGTGCTGGCGCTGGCAGGCTCGCTGATCGGCTCTACCGCGATGTATCTGACCGGGCGCCGGCTTGGCATCGAGGGCCTGCGCCGTTTCCTGGTCCGCTACAACGGGCTCAGACTGCCGCGCTTCATGCGGGTTGATCCGGGTATCGTCGATGACCTCAAGGAGTACTTTGAGCTGCATGGCACGGTCACGATCCTCTCGGCGCGCTTCATCTATGGCATGAAGGCCTTTGTGCCGCCGGTCGCAGGCGCCCTGCGCATGTCGTATGCGCGCTTTTTACTGAACTTGTTTCTGGGCAGCTCGTTTTATACCCTGGTGCTGACGCTGGTGGGCTGGTTTTTGATGCGCAACGCCGCCCTGGCAAGCGACCTCTTTTCTGGCCTGGGCATCTTTGGAGTGGTTCTGCTCATTGCGCTGGCCGTTTTTGCCGCTCTCATGGTCAAACAGATTGCGGAGCGCCGGCGTCGCCTCATGGCCCTGCGCGAGCGTGCCCGGCTGACCAAAATCACGAGCGTCCATCGCCTGGCTTCAACCAATGATTACCTCAAAGAACTGATTGCGAGCGGGCAGAGCCAGGGGACAGCGCTGGGGCAGAGATCGGGGCAGAGCCAGGCAGAGCCAGGCGATACGCTGCTGGTCATCGCGCGCACCCAAACGGGAGGGCGGGGGCAGTTCCAGCGCTCGTGGACATCGCCCGCAGGCGGGCTGTACGCCAGCCTGCTGTACTGGCCGCAGCGCCCGGTTTCTGAGCAAAGCGAGCTCTCGCTGCTCAGCGCGCAGGTGCTCTGCGAGGTTTTGACCGCGCAGGGGGTCGAGGGGCTTTTTGTCAAGGCGCCCAATGACCTGTATGCGCCGGACGGCAAGCTGGCGGGCATTCTGCTGGAAGCAAGCGGCCAGGACGGATGGCTGATCATTGGGGTTGGCGTAAATGTACGCCGCCCGCGCCATCAGCGGCAGGGCTTTGAGGGGGCCGCCTACCTGTCTGATGCGCTGAAGAACCCAACCCCAGAAGACGTCGCCGAGTGGCTGTTCCCGCCGCTGCTTGAGCGCATCCGGTCCTGGGATGACAGGTGACAAACACCCCAGGGGGTGTTTGTCACCGTTTTGCCAGATGAGCAATGGCATGCATCAATGCGTAGGGCGTGCCGACCCGGCGCGCCGCCTGCCAGATGAGGAGCTTTCATGAGATCTGATCGCATCCGGCAGCTGACTGTCGCCGCGCTCATCGCGGCCTGTTTGGCGGTGACATCCTGGATTGCGGCCCTGCTGCCCGCGTCTGTTCCGCTGACTCTGCAGACCTTCTTTGTGGTTTTGGCGGCGCTGTTGCTCCGTCCGCGCTGGGCGACGGCGAGCATGCTGTGCTATGTTGCGCTGGGCGCCCTCGGCCTGCCGGTGTTTGCCGGCGGCAAAGGGGGAGCGGCGGTGCTCGTCGGCCCGACCGGCGGCTATCTGATCGCTTTTGTGATCGCGGCTGGTCTTGGCGCGCTTATCGCGGGCCGTCCTGCCTGGGGCACCCGGGCCACCGGCGCCGGGCGCCGCGTCCGGGACACCCGGGGCGCCGGACGCCGCCGCCTCTGGCGGGAGGTCCTGGCAGCCGCAGCGATGATCCTTATTGTTGACGCGCTCGGCACACTCTGGCTTGCCGCCAGTACGCATCTGCCGCTTACCGCCGCCCTGATCGCCGGCGTCCTGCCCTTCATTGCTGGCGACCTCATCAAAGCCGCTGTCGCCCTGGCAACCGCTCGCCTTCTGGCCCGCCACCTGCCCGGAGGGGCAACCTCAGTGCTGGACGGCAGTTAGTACTTGGGCAGATCGGGGGGGATGGGCAGAAAGACGCGGAACAGCGCCCCGCCCTCTTTGCGGTTGCGCACGTCGATCGCGCCGCCGTGGGCCGTGACGATCGCCTTGACGATGGAAAGCCCGATCCCTGCGCCGCCGCTGGTGCGCGCCCGGCTCTTCTGGGGGCGCGTAAAACGCTCGAAGAGGTAGGGGAGGTCCTCCTCGCTGATCCCGGGGCCGTTGTCGGCAATGCTAAGCAGCGCAAAGAACTCGACATCCGCGAGGTTCTTGTCGTGCACCTGCGGGCCCAGCTCGCGCACCTCGCAGGTGCTGAGCCCGATCTCGATCTTGCCGCCCGCGTCGCTGGCGCGCGACGCGTTATCGACCAGGTTGACGACGATCTGCTGCACGCGGTCCATGTCGCCGAGTATCTCAGGCGCGTCTCCGGTGATCGTGATCTCGGTCCCCCGGGCCTCAAGCGTGGGCTCCAGCAGGGTCAGCGCCTTGTCGACCACCTGGCGCGGCCGGAACCTGCGCAGGGGGATCTCGCCGGTGGCGCCCTCGATCTTGGTCAGCTCAATCAGGTCGTTTGCCAGGCGCGTCATGCGCTCGGTATTCTCGATGATCATCTGCAAAAACCGCTGCTGGTATTCCGGATCAACATCGCCGTCCAGCAAGGTTTCGGCGGCGCCGTGGATGCTGGCCAGCGGCGTGCGCAGCTCGTGGCTGACGTCGCCGACAAAGCGGTTCTGGCGGCGGTCCTCGGCCTTGCGGGCGCTGATTGCCGTCTCGTTTTCTTTGATGATGCGGTTGATCCCATCGGCCAGCTGCCGGATCTCTTTGGCGCCCTGTGCCCGCGCACGCACAGACTTGTTGCCGTCATTAAACTCGCGCACGGTTGCTACCAGACCACGAAAATCGCGCGTCAGGTGAGCAGAAACGCGCCCGATGATAAGCCAGCCAACCACCATGCAGATTACGGCGGCGCCAGCGATGATAACAAGAGCGGCCTTTTGCGTGATGAGCAGCAGCGCGGCCAGGCAGATGGCGGTCAGCGCGGCCAGCAGCAGCAGAAAGATAAGGCGCATCCTCTGCGAGATCCCTGAACTGAAGCTATGTTTTTGAGAGGCCATGACCGGACCACCGGGCGGGCGGCTTGCCGCGCCCTATTCGCAGCGGAAGCGATACCCGTAGCCGCGCACCGTCTCTACAATGCTCGGGTTGATTTGAGCGGCTTCAAGCTTGTCACGCAAGCGCTTGATGTGAGTATCGACCGTCTTAGTCTCGACCAGGTACTCCCAGCCCCAGGCGTCGCGCAGCAGTTGCTCGCGCGATAAGACCTTGCCGGCGTGATGCATCAGGCAGTTCAGCAGCTCGAACTCGCGCGGCGTCAGGTCGATCGGGCCGGCAGCGCTGCGCGCACTGTGAGCGGTCTGATCCAGCGTGATGCCGGACACATCGACGATCTCGTTGGCGGCCTCTTCGTGAGCGGCCTCAGTGGTCGAGCGGCGCAGCAGGGCCTTGACCCGCGCGGAAAACTCGCGTACCCCAAAGGGCTTGGCCAGGTAGTCATCGCCACCAATCTCCAGCCCCACAACTTTGTCAAGCTCGGTATCGCGGGCAGAAAGAAACAGCACCGGCACGGTGGAGTGCTCCCGGAGGTGTTTGCAGACCTCAAAGCCATTCATCCCCGGCAAATTGATGTCGAGTACCACCAGATCGTAGATATCGGCGGCGAAGGCCTCAAGGGCGCTGGGCCCATCAACGGCCACCGCGACCTGATAACCCTCTTTTTTCAGGTTGTAGCTCACAAACTCTGTGATGGAAGCCTCATCGTCAACGATCAGGATTTTTGGCGGGGTTTCTTGCATGATCTCATCCTTCGGCCACAGTTACCTACTGTATTACCTGCTGTAAAATGATAACATGTTACCTCACATGCTACTCGCAATAGACATAGGAAATACTCAGACGGCGCTTGGCGTATATGACGCAGCGAGCCCGGAGCACGCAGAGCGCGCCACCCCCGCTCCCATCGCCACCTGGCGCATCTCGACGCATGCCACGGCAACCCCCGATGAGCTTGCGACATGGCTGGAGTCCCTGTTTGCTGCGCGCGGCCTGGCGCTTGCCGGTGTTGAGGCGGTCTGCCTGGGCTCGGTGGTGCCGGAGCTGACCCGGGCCTGGATTGCCGCCTGTGCGACAACGGCAACCCGGCTCCCCGTGCCGCTTTTGCCCGCGCACATCGCGCCGCGCGATCTGGGGCTGACGCCGGCGCAGGCGCAGGCCGTTGGCGCCGACCGCCTGGCCAACGTGGTGGCTGCGCGCGCGGCCTGGGGCGCACCCGCTGTGGTGGTGGACTTTGGCACGGCGACCAACCTCGACGTCATCGACGCCGCCGGCCACTTCATCGGCGGCCCGATCTCTGCGGGCCTCGAACTTTCTGCGGCGGCGCTCTTTGCCAACGCCGCCCGCCTGACTGCTATTGAGCTGGCCGCGCCCAGCCACGTCATCGCGCAAACCACCGCGGACGCCCTGCGCGCCGGCCTGGTAATTGGCGAGGCGGCAAAAGTCGACGGCCTGGTCACGCGCATCGCCGAAGAGCTGGGCGATGGGGATCCAAGAGGGGATGGTTCCTCTCCACCACAATCCTGCGGTAAAGAGGAACCGTCCCCTCTTGGATCCCCTCTCGCCTTGCCGGTGATCGCCACAGGCGGGCTTGCCACGCTGGTCGCTCCCCACTGCCGGACGATCACCGCCTGCGCAGCAACACTTACGCTTGACGGCCTGTATCTGATGGCGCAGGCCGCGCTGTGGGGTCAGGACGCGCAGGTATGACGACGATGACACAACAGATAGCAGACCGGTAGAAGGGAGGGGCGACAGACAGATGGCAGAGGACCTTTTTCGCATCGGGCGCAAGCTGGTCAGTCGCGAGAAGATCATGACGGCGCTTGACACGATCCTGCACGAGCGCGCCAGCGGCGCCACCCAGCGCGAGGCGGCGCACACCGCCGATGTGCCGCGCACCTTCATCAGCAATCTGGAGACGCTCGGAGAGCTGCGGAGCGGATCCCGGGTCGCCATCATTGCGTTTCCGATCGATAACGGCCCCGGGCTGCGCGAGCTGGCCGACTACTACGGCGTCGAGTTCACGCTGGCGTTTTCGCAAGCGGAGCGCGAGCACACCGGATCGGAACATCCGGCGGAGCTCTTTAACCGCACGCTTGACACGATCGCTGCCCTCCAGGACTTTGATACGGTCATCGTTTTGGCCAGCGACCGACGTATCGAGACGATTCGGCGTATAATCGATGCCGAGCTCATTGGCATCTGTCTGGGCGAAAGCCCGCTGAACAATGACCAGCATGCTGACCTTGATGAGCTGGGGGCGATTCTGGCTGGGCTGGGACATCAGGGCGAGGACGTCGCTGGCGACAGCGACGCCGCAGACAGCGCGGGCGCCGCAGCCGCAGGCGCCGGCACGCTCCGCCCGGGGGGATCCGGGCGACGCCGCCACCGCATGCGCCAGCAAGGCCGCCGGACCTTATCCGGAGTCACACAATTGGTAAGGGAGTGGGACAAATCAAAAAAGTAGTTTCAGCCTCGCTTGGTTCAAGCAAGCGCGACCACCGTGTGGTGGTCAAGGTCAACGGACAAGATATCGAAGTCTCGCGTCAGGGTACTGACGGCGACATGGATGCGCTCAAGGCGCTGCTCACGCAGCTGGACGCCGACGACGAGGTTGCGGCCATCGGGCTGGGGGGCACCGATCTGTTTCTTAACGCGGCGGGCAAAAGCTACTGGCTGCGAGAGATGAAGCCGCTGGCCAAACTCGTGACGCACAAGGCGCTTGTTGACGGCACCGGCCTGAAGGGCGCCGTCGAAGGCGCCACGGCCAGCTACATGCAACAGGACATGGGCATCGATCTGACGGGCAAGAAGGTGCTGATCACCTCAGCGGTCGACCGCTGGGGCATCGCGATGGCCTTTGCCGACGCCGGCGCGCAAGTTTCCTACGGCGACCTGCTCTACGTGCTGGGGATCCCGGCGCTGATCCACAGCCGCCGCATCCTTAAAGGCGCGATCCGGATGCTCGCGCCGATCATCATCCAGCTGCCCTTTGCCTGGCTCTATCCGGCGGAAAGTGACGAGGATACCGTCTCAAAGCGCGGCAAGCGCACGGACCGCTTCTACTATGACAACGACATCATCGTGGGCGACTATAAGTACGTGGTCAAGTACATGCCTGATGACCTCAAGGACGCGACCGTGGTGACCAACACGACCACCCCGGCCGATCTGGATCGCCTGCGCTCCTGCGGCGTTGACCTGCTGGTGACGACCACCCCGCGCCTTGACGGGCGCAGCTTTGGCACCAACGTCATGGAGGCCCTACTGGTCGCAAGCATCGGCGCCACCGAGCGCCAAACCCCCGAGCGCTACCTGGAACTCCTGGACAAACTGAACTTCACCCCCGACGTCACCCACCTGCAACAGCACTAACCCCGCAGAACACAGGAAGACGGCTACCTGGCATTCGCACCATAGTACTGGGCAGTGATCCAAAACTTGCATTCGCACCTCGGTACTGGGCACCGAGTCCCAACTCATGCGTAGCGCGCGGGGACCCAGTGCGCGTTGCTCGGAGCGGCAAGTGACAAACGCCCCAGGGGTGATTGTCACCCGCAGGCCCCGTTTTGTCCTCGGGCCCGGGGTCAGTCTCCGTTTCGCGTTTTGCGGGCTGCCCGTGATAAAGTAGGATACTACCGGCGAAAGGACATCCACCACATGGCAGACAGAATTAGCATGACGACCCCGCTTGTCGAGATGGACGGCGATGAGATGACGCGGATCATCTGGCAGATGATCAAAGACGAGCTGCTCCTCCCGTATATCGACCTGAAGACCGAGTACTACGACCTGGGTCTGGAGCACCGCAACGCCACTGGTGATCAGGTCACTATCGACAGCGCCAATGCGGCAAAGCGGCTCGGCGTGGCGGTCAAGTGCGCGACGATTACTCCCAATGCGCAGCGCGTCGAGGAGTATCACCTTAAAGAGATGTGGAAGTCCCCCAACGCCACGATTCGTGCGCTGCTTGATGGCACGGTGTTTCGCGCGCCCATCATTGTGGCGGGGATCAGCCCGCTGGTGCCCAGCTGGACTAAGCCCATCACGATCGCGCGCCATGCCTACGGCGACGTGTACAAAAATACCGAGATGCTGGTCAATGCTGGCTCAAAAGCGGAGCTGCTGGTGACCGACGCGGCTGGCACTGCTACCCGCCAGCTCATCCATGAGTTTACTGGGACAGACGGCATCATCCAGGGGCAGCACAACACGGACGCGAGCATCGCCAGCTTCGCGCACTCCTGCTTCAGGTTTGCGCTTGACACCACACAGGACCTCTGGTTTGCCACCAAAGATACGATCTCTAAAAAATACGACCACCGCTTCAAAGATATCTTTCAGGAAATCTATGAGAGCGAGTATGCGGGCCAGTTCCAGGCGGCGGGTATCGAGTACTTCTATACGCTGATCGACGACGCCGTGGCGCGCGTCATGCGTTCTGAGGGTGGCTACATCTGGGCCTGCAAGAATTACGACGGCGACGTGATGTCTGACATGGTCGCCACAGCTTTTGGAAGCCTGGGGATGATGACCTCGGTGCTGGTGTCGCCTGCGGGCGCCTTTGAATACGAGGCGGCGCACGGCACGGTCACGCGCCACTACTACAAGCACCTGGCTGGCGAGGAGACCTCCACCAACTCCGTCGCCACGATCTTTGCCTGGACCGGGGCGCTGAAAAAGCGCGGGGAGCTGGACGGCCTGGCGGAGCTGTCTGCGTTTGCTGAGGCGCTGGAGGCCGCCACCGTGGCCACCATAGAGAGCGGCGTGATGACCGGGGACCTCTTTGCGCTTTCGACCCTGGCAGAGAAGCGGAACGTAAGCACCGGGGAATTCATACGCGAGGTTGGAACGAGCCTGAGTTTAGCCCGGTGAGAAACCGGAGGGCCGCAGGTAAAGGAAATGCCGCCGAATGAGTAAGAGCATGAGCATGAGCACGAGTATGAGCATGAGCGCGAGCACGAGCAAGACCCAGACTCAGGCAAAGCGCGTTGAGCTTCTGGCGCCGGCGGGCGGGCCGGAGCAGCTGGAATGTGCGCTGCGCTATGGCGCGGATGCGGTCTATGTGGGCGGCGATCGCTTTGGACTGCGCCGTAAAGCGCGGGGTTTTGGCGAGGATGAGCTCCGGCAGGCTGCCAGTCGCGTGCACGCGGCGGGCAAGCGGATCTACGTGACGCTCAATGCTCTTATGCACGATGAAGACATCGAGCCCCTGACGGCGTATGCGGCAACGCTTGAGGCCTCAGGGGTTGACGCCGCGATCGTGAGTGATCCGGCAGCGCTGCGCATTGTGCGTCGGGTCGCCCCGAGCCTGAAGCTTCATATCAGCACGCAGGCCTCTGTCACCAACGCGGAGGCGGCGCGGTTCTGGCAGGAGCAGGGGGCGTCGCGGATCGTACTGGCGCGCGAGCTCTCGCTGGCTGAGATCGGGGCGATCCGCCGCAAGACGCCCCCGGAACTTGAACTGGAGGTCTTTGTGCATGGCGCGATGTGCATGGCCTATTCCGGGCGCTGCCTGATCAGCAACTACCTCACGGGCCGCGACGCCAATCGGGGTCACTGCACGCAGCCCTGCCGCTGGGGCTACGGCGTGGTCGAGGAGACGCGCCCCGGGCAGGTCTTTCCTTTGGAGGAAGACGAGCGGGGGACCTACCTCTTCAATTCGCGCGACCTGATGATGCTTGAGCACCTCCCGGAGCTTGTGGCGGCGGGTATCACGAGTATCAAGATCGAGGGGCGCATGAAAAACGCGCTCTATGTGGCCACGGTGGTCAAGGCCTATCGCCAGGTTCTTGACGGGGCAGACCCCGCAGAGCTGCTGGCGGAGCTAGAAACCGTAAGCCACCGCCCGTATTCCACGGGGTTCTTCTTTGGGCCGGCGCAGCAGTCTGCTGACGAGGCGCGCTATCTCAAGACGCGTGAGCTGATTGGCGTGGTTCAGGATTGTGCGGAGCAGCCCTCCGGGTGCTGGCGGGTGATTTTCGAGTTGCGCAACCGTGTGCAGTTGGGCGAGGAGCTTGAGGTGTTGACGCCTGTGGCTGGTATCCGTCGATTCCGCGTTGAAGCCCTGTTTGACGAGCAGGGTGCTCCGGTCGAAGTGGCCAATGTCGCCACTCGCACCTACCAGGCAGAGACTCCCTTTGCGCTTGCCCCCTACGACCTCCTGCGCATTTGTCATTGCGAGGGAGGCCAGAGACCGACCGCGGCAATCCACTAATTTGCGAGCGTCAGCGAGCCCCGCAACGTGGCAACCCAGCACCCTTACTCAAACAGCGCGGTGCTGAAGTAGCGCTCGCCCGTGTCGGGCAGCAGGGTGACGACTGTTTTGCCGCTCCCGAGCTTTCTAGCCATTGCCAGCGCGGCGGCCACGTTGGTGCCGCTCGATATGCCGCAGAGCAGGCCCTCGTGCCGGGCGAGGTCCTTCGCAGTCTGCAGAGCCACCTCGTCGCTCACGATGTAGAGGTCAGAGTATATCTCTGCATTGAGGTTTTCTGGGATCAGGCCGTCGCCGATGCCCATCTGGATGTGGGTGCCGATCGATCCACCGGAAAGTATCGCGGCGTTCTCCGGCTCGACCGCCCAGATCAGCACGTCAGGGTACGCTGCCTTGAGGACCTCGCCAATACCGGAGATCGTGCCGCCGGTGCCGATGCCGGAACAGAAGCCATCAATCGGTTTTGCGGTCTGCTCGATAATCTCTGCTGCGGTGCCGTACTTGTGTGCCAGATTGTTATCAGGGTTGATGAACTGCTGGGGGATATAGACGTTCGGGTCTGCGGTCGCCATGTCCAGCGCGGTCTGCAGGCAGCCTTCGATGCATTTACCAATGTCGCCCTCATCTTTGACCAGAATTACCTCAGCCCCGTAGTGCTCAACCAGCTTGCGCCGCTCAATACTTACGGAGTCCGGCATGATGATGACGACCTTGTAACCCCGCACGGCCCCCACAAGTGCCAGGCCAACGCCCTGGTTTCCGCTGGTGGGCTCAACGATAATCGTATCGGCGCCAATCAGCCCCTGTTTCTCAGCGCCACGGATCATGTTATAGGCCGTTCTGGTTTTGATCGATCCGCCGATGTTTACGGCCTCAAACTTTACCAGGACCTCGGCGTCTTCCGGCCCGGTCATGTTGTTTAACCGGATCAGGGGAGTGTGGCCAATCGCGTCTAAAACAGTGTCATAAATCACAACTGAACTCCTTCTGGGTTCTTCGTGGATGCAGAATCATCGCGTCTCTTGTTCTTGTTCTTGCCTGGCATGCAACGGACAATGCCCTCATCGTTCAACGACGATGGTGCATTCTGTCGCCAAAGCCGCAACCGTTGCGGCTGCCGCAAAGACCGGAGCCAATACGACGCCCGCTACGCCAACGGTCAGAGGAAAGCTCATGATCTCTCGGTCATCTTTGCTCAAGATGGTCACTTTCTTTGCGTTGCCTTCCTTGATGATTTCTTTAAGTTTTGCGATCAGCTCGTCGCTATTGATCCTGAATTTTTCGGTTCTGTCCGGTTCCATGGCCCAGTCTCCTTCCGCATGAGAAAATGCCTGCTTGTTTGATCGTCAAGCAATCCTATTCTACCCGACTTGTCAGATATACTGGAACTGGTCCGTTTGTCAGCGCGGGTCTACGAGGAGAGTGGCGGGTTTTATGCAGGTTCAGAAGGGTTCATTATGATGCGAGACGTTACACAAACGATCGGAAACCTGATCGACAAACAAACGGTGTCTTTGATCAGCTCGGTGGATAACGAAGGCTTTCCCAATACCAAAGCAATGTTGCCCCCAAGAAAACGCGCGGGGATCAGATACTTTTGGTTCACCACAAACACATCATCTTTGCGCGTGTCGCACTATCGCGCTGACCCACATGCCTGCATCTACTTTTTCGACAAAAGATTTTTCCGGGGCGTTATGCTCAGGGGCACAATGGAAGTGTTAGAAGATGCGGAGAGCAAACAGATGATCTGGCAGGAAGGCGATACGCAGTACTACCCTCAGGGTGTGACGGACCCCGATTACTGCGTGCTTAAATTTACCGCGCAATCTGGCCGGTACTACGCAAACTTCAAGTCCGAAGACTTCCTTGTTATATCCCGGTAAGACTCGCCAGCGAGAACCTGATTAAAACTCCAGAAATCCTGGTTCGTGCTAAGCGATTGATTATCTCCTCTATATTCTATTATCAGATTAGCAAAAACCGCCCTGAGGCGGCTGAACAAAGTGGTGGAGCTTAGGGGGCTCGCGTGTCTTGGCTTCGCCAATCCACGAGACCTCGCTGTGCTCGGCCCGAAACAGGCCATTGGCCTGTTTTGCCCTGGCGGGTTCGAGCCCAGTCTGCAAATCAGGCAACAAAAATGCCACCTGGAGGTGGCAAGCTGATGAAGTGGTGGAGCTTAGGGGGCTCGAACCCCTGACCTTCTGGCTGCCAGCCAGACGCTCTCCCAACTGAGCTAAAGCCCCACATAACAGAACAGCGAATTAAAAGTATAGCAGAAAGCCGCTCACGTGCGGAACTTTCTTTCGGTTCGGTGCCGTTGCTTGCCCTCAGTCTATAATGAGAGCCCACCAGCAGGGGAAAGGACGCGTAAGGGACATGACTGACACGGCCGCCGCAAAAGAGCTCCGCAAGCAGCGCATACTCAGTAAGCGCTCCAACATCAAGCAGTACTCCGTTGGCGAGGAGGTTGCTTCCAGTATCCTGCATGGCCTGGGGGTGGCGCTTGGCGTGACGGCGCTCATATTGCTCACGGTTTTTTCTGTACGCCCGACCTTTAATGGCTACAAGTTGGCGGCCTCGCTCATCTACAGCGTCTCGATGATTCTCGAATATCTGGCCTCAACGCTTTACCATAGCCTGACTAATGCCAAAGCAAAGTATGTCTTCAAGATACTTGACCATGCTGCCATCTATCTGCTGATTGCGGGTACGTACACGCCGTTTTGCCTGGTTACTCTGCGCGATTACGGCGGCGTTGGTCTGCTGATCTTTATCTGGGCCTTTGCGCTGATTGGCATTGTCTGCGAGGCGTTTTGGGTGTTTCGGCCCAAGTGGGTGAGTGTGGTCATTTATGTCATCATGGGCTGGTCGATTGTTTTCAGTATCACGACAGTGGTCAAGGTGCTGCCGTCCGGCGGTCTGTGGCTTTTGATTGCCGGTGGTCTGGCTTATACCGTTGGTACGGTGTTTTATGTCATCAAAAAGGTGCCGTACCTGCATTCAATCTGGCATGGCTGGGTGCTGGCAGGCTCGATCCTGCATTTTCTTGCGGTACTGCTGTTTGTCATCCGTTAGCGGCTTTCCCTGCCACAGTTCACGGCTTGGCTGCAATCGGGTGAAGGCTCAGTGAAGAGAGTGACTGCTCCCTTAGCATAGAAACCATGAAATTTTTTACTCATATCCTGCGTGGCTGCGTGCGTGGCTTCGCCCTGTTCCTGGGGCTGTTCTCAGCGGCCAACATCTTCGTGTCTCATGCGGGCACCGGCACCGGCGGCGAGGACATCTGGTGGATATCGATGACCAGCCTGCCTTCCTGGGTGATCACCATCATCTCGATCCTGGCAGCTTTGCTTCTTATCGGTTTTGCCCTCAAGCCCCGGATGGGGCGCATCCGCATGGCGCTCACGCTGGCGGTCAGCGCGGTCTATGTCTTCTTTGCGGCGCAAAACACCTCAAGTTACTACCAGGGGCTGCATCAGGGCTTGTTCCGCTCAACGTCGCGGGTCGCGGTACCGTTCTCGCTTTTCGTGCTCATCATGTTCGTGATAATCGCGCTGTTCGTACTGCTGATGCGCAAGCGGGCAAGCCGCCTCGGAGAGGGCGCTTTGATGGCTCTGATGTTCTTGCTGTCGTTTGCCTTGTTCCCACTGATGCAGATGTACACCTTTGGCACCACTGACTACACGCGCCAAGCTGATGCCCTGGTGGTGTTGGGGGCAGCCGCGAAGACCGATGGTACGCCTTCTCCCGCGCTGAAGACTCGGCTCGATCATGCAGTGCAACTCTATGAGGCCGGTCTGGCGCCGAAGATCATCATGAGCGGTGGCATCGAGACCAACGGCGTTAATGAACCGGTGGCTATGCGCAACTATGTGGTCGCCCGTGGTGTTCCGGCTTCAGCTGTGATGCTCGATCCCGGTGGCAGCGATACCGATCACACGGTTGTCGATACGGTTCCGCTGTTCAGGCAACTGGGCGCCCAGACCATCCTGGTCGACAGCCATTTCTATCATTTGCCGCGCATCAAGATGGCCTATCGGGCGCAGCGCGTTAATGTGTTGACGACTCCGTCACCGACGATTCCCGGCGATCGGAGCCCCATCGCGACCATACGCGAGATCCCCGCGTTCTGGTACTACTGGCTGCGCAGCGGCGTTCGCAGCGTCCGCTGATTGCAAGCGCGATCTACCGGCTTCCTACTTAGCTCATGGGC
Organism: Coriobacteriia bacterium; assembly: GCA_009781115.1. GTDB lineage: Bacteria > Actinomycetota > Coriobacteriia > WRKU01 > WQUG01 > WQUG01. The sequence continues at coordinate 4,030 of WQYT01000001.1, read as the reverse complement.
AAAGGCCCAATGAGCTAAGTAGCGCGCCGGTATCTCATTCCTCACAATCACCGGACGTGGCTTATTGGGCTGCTACGTAACCTGAGAAATAATGTGTTATAATTTATTTAAATAGTAATACACATGCAGAGGAGAGTCGGCATGGCTAGTTCAACGTTCAGTATCAGGATGGATCCTGATGTCAAGAAATCATTCGATGAGTTCTGCGCCTCGGTCGGCATGAACACGTCGACTGCAATCAACCTGTTTGCGCGCGCGGTGCTGCGGGAAAAGCGACTACCGTTTGAGGTTGCGTCCTATACGCTCACTGAAGAAGAGTTGGTGGAGCGTGCCGTCGATTTCGATGCAGGACGCCGCATCGTTACTCATGAGCTGATTGATGCCTGACGATGGAGAAACACTGGCATGAAAAAGCCTGGGACGATTACCTCTACTGGCAAACCCAGGACAAGAAAACTGTTCGCAAGATAAACGCCTTGATAAAAGAGATCGAGCGTAGCGAGGGCAAACCAGCCGGAAAAGCCGAGCTGCTCACGGGCAGTCTTTCTGGCTGGAGAAGTGTTCGCATCGATAGCGGCAATCGGATCATCTACCGTGTGCTCGATGGACACCTCCAGATACTCTCGTGTCGTGGGCATTACGTAGTTTGACAGAGGTAAGGAGGCGACTATGGTGTCAGAAAGATTCCAGTCCCCCGAGATCAGGTTCGGAATACCTCCCGAGTGATCCGGGCGCGGTGATCGCATACCGGGAGGAGGTCAGGATTCGAAAGAGGGCATCCCCCTGAATGTGAGTCAATTATTCACCCGCTGCGCCGTGCTACGCTATCATTAAATGAGCCGCGTGTGACGTTTGCTGCGCGGCACTCTTTCAAACGACACAAGAGGAGCAACCGTGCGCGAGTATGATTTCGCAGAGTTAGAACCCCGCTGGCAGCAGGTCTGGGCCGATACGGAGGCCAATCGAGCGGTCGAGGACCCGGCCAAGCCCAAGAAGTACGTCTTCGAGATGTTCCCGTATCCTTCGGGCGACCCGCACATGGGGCACGCGCGCAACTACTCGATCGGCGATGTGATCGCGCGCCAGGCGCGCATGCAGGGCTACTCCGTGCTGCACCCCATTGGCTGGGACGCTTTTGGCATGCCGGCGGAAAACGCCGCCATCAAGCAGCACTCGCACCCCGCGACCTGGACCTATGCCAACATCGCCGTGCAGGAGGCCAGCTTCAAGCGCATGGGCTTTTCCTACGACTGGTCGCGCAAGGTCGTGGCCAGCGACCCGGAGTATTATCGCTGGGGCCAGTGGATCTTCCTGAAGTTCTGGGAGCGGGGCTTGGTCGAGCGCAAGAACTCGCCGGTCAACTGGTGCCCAAGCTGCGAGACCGTGCTTGCCAACGAGCAGGTCATCGAAGGCGCTTGCTGGCGCTGCCACACGCAGGTTGAGAAGCGCGACCTGGAGCAGTGGTACTTTAAGATCACCGAGTACGCGCAGGAGCTGCTCGACGACCTTGACAAACTGACCGGCTGGCCCGAGCGCGTCAAGACGATGCAGGCCAACTGGATCGGGCGAAGCGAAGGCGCTGAGGTCGACTTCACTTTGTGTGACGCGGCAGGCGAGGCCACCGACGAGACCATCACGGTGTTCACCACGCGCCCCGACACGCTCTTCGGCTGCTCATTCTTCCTGTTAGCGCCCGAGCATCCGCTGGTCGCAGCGCTGGTCGCCGGTACGGAGTTCGAGGCGGGTGTGGCTGCGGTGCGCGAGCGCGCTGCGCGTGAGACCGCAGTGGAGCGCGAAGGCGGCCTGGTGGTCAAGCATGGCGCGCCGACGGGGCGCTTCGTGACAAACCCGATCAACGGCGCGAAAGTGCCGATCTGGGTGGCTAACTACGTGCTGATGGACTACGGCACGGGCGCGGTCATGGCGGTGCCCTGTGGTGACGAGCGTGACTTCGACTTCGCGCGCCAATACGGGTTGCCGATCCCGCCGGTCGTCGTGCCCGATGACTCAGAGCTGGCCGGGCAGCTGGGCAACACGCAAGAGACGGTCATGAACGAGGTCGACTGGGACGAGGCCTACGCCGGCCCGGGTGTCATGGTGCAATCCGGTAAGTTCACCGGGATGCGCGGCGGCAAGAACAGCGAGGGCGCGCGCGCCGTGATCGCCGAGCTGGCGGCGCAAGAGCGTGGACACGCCACGATCAACTTCCGCCTGCGCGACTGGCTCATCTCACGCCAGCGCTACTGGGGAAACCCGATCCCGGCGGTCCACTGTCCGCACTGCGGGCTGGTGCCGGTGCCGGAAGAGGACTTGCCGGTGATACTGCCACTCGACCTTGACATCACGAAGGGCCAGACGCTCGCCGAGCACCCCGAGTTCTATCAGGTCAAGTGCCCGAAGTGCGGCGCTGACGCACGCCGTGAGACCGACACGATGGACACCTTCACCTGCAGCTCCTGGTACTACCTGCGCTACACCGACGCGCGCAATGCAAACGCGCCCTGGAGCAAGGAGGCCGCCGACTACTGGATGCCGGCCGACCAATACATCGGCGGCATCGAGCACGCCATCCTGCACCTGCTCTACTCGCGCTTCTTCACAAAGGTTCTGCGCGACATGGGCATGCTCAGCTGCGACGAGCCGTTCACGAACCTGCTCACGCAGGGCATGGTCAAGCTCAACGGCGAGACGATGAGCAAGTCGAAGGGCAACATCGTCGCGCCCGAGACGGTCATCGCGCAGTATGGCGCAGACACCATGCGCACCTACATCATGTTCATGGCGCCGCCGGAAAAAGATCTGGAGTGGGAAGAAGAGGGGGTCGCGGGAGCGCATCGCTGGCTCAAGCGTGTCTGGACGCTGGCCGCGCGCTGCGCTGAGGATCGCGACAGCTATGCGAGCGATGAGGTGAGCGCAGAGACAGAGGCCGCGCGGACGTTGACGCACGAGGCGCACCGCCTGACGAAAAAGGTCACCGGCGACATCGAGGACTTCCAGTTCAACACCGCGATCGCGGGTCTGATGGAGCTGACCAACGCGCTTTATGCCTACGGCAACGCGGTGGAGATAGGGGAGCGCAGCCGTGCAGTCTACGAGGACGCACTGCAGCGCCTGATACTGATGCTCGCGCCGATCGCGCCGCATATCACCGAAGAGATGTGGCAGGCTCTGCTGGGACACGGCGAGTCGGTTCACGTGCAGGCATGGCCCGGCTACGACGAGGCGCTGACGGTCACCGACGAGATCGAGTTGCCCGTCCAGATCAACGGCAAGGTGCGCGCGCGCATCACCGTGGCAAGCGACGCCGATGAAGCCACGGTCGAGGCGGCAGCCCGCGAAGCGGCGGCTGCGGCGCTCGAAGGCCGCGAGATCAAGCGCCTGATAGTAGTCCCCGGCCGCATCGTCACCATTGTCGTCTAGCTTTGCAATGACACACAATAATGCGTAGGGGGCGACGCCCTCGGCGCCCCGCCTATTCGGGCTGGCAATCGCCTGCCAAAAGCTCGCGGCGTACCTAACGGTCCGCTCGCGGGTTTTGAATACCGCCTGCTACCGCAGGCTGTCCCAAGCGGCAATGAACCACCATTTGTCATTGCGAGGGAGCGAAGCGACCGCGGCAATCCAGTAATTCCAGATGCAAGCCGTTGAGAAATCGGAGGGGCACGCCTGCTCAAACATACTCGCCGCGTAAGCACTTACCAACTTCAAGCCCTTGCGCGGCTGCGTAACTCGCATTCGCACCTCTCCGATTTTTCCTCATAGCTGAGAGAGAAACCCTGCGGCTGGGAGGAGCCATCGAGGCCCCTCCCAGCCGTTTGCCGATGAGCCCGGACTCATGCGTAGGGTGTGACGACCCGATGCGCCTCTGTCCCAAGAGCGCGTAACGCTTTTAACACACTGATTCTTTGAGCCTTCGGTAGGATGTGTGGGGTAACACCGTAGCATCTCTTTCTCATGCTGTTGCCGCCTGAGGCCTGTGTCCCGGGAGCTCAAACGGCAGCCCCGAACAACGCAGCATAATCAACGCAAT